>CAJKNS010000191.1 GCA_905201305.1 uncultured Eubacteriales bacterium | reverse complement strand
AACATCTGATATGAGAATATATCCTGCATACTTTCCATCCACGGCAACATGTATCTCTGTTCCAACCGATGTAGGAACCGCTGCCTGTATGTTCATCTGCTTCATGAGCTTGACATTTCCTGCGGCAACCTCATGACCATCAACAACCGCTGACACACCGTGTCCGCTGATCTCCTTTGCGTCTGTGACCCTGTTGTTGTCGATTTCCTTGCCATATGCCTCCTTCAGGCTCTTGCTGATAGGATGGTTGGAATAGCTCTCGACCAGCGCTGCCTTTTCAAGAAGATCAGCTTCGCTCATTCCTCCCTCAGGATGTATCTCTGTAACCTGGAACACACCCTTTGTGAGTGTTCCTGTCTTATCGCACACGACATACTTTGTGTATGAGAGAGCCTCAAGATAGTTGGAACCCTTGACCAACACGCCCTCGCGGCTTGCTCCACCAATGCCGGCAAAGAAGCTCAGGGGTATGGAAATCACCAGCGCGCAGGGGCAGGAGATAACCAGGAAGGTAAGCGCACGGTAAATCCAGTCGCCCCATTCCGGGGAAATGCCCATGATTAGCCGGACAACGGGGGGCAGGATTGCCAGCGCCAGTGCGCCATAGCACACGGCAGGGGTGTAGATCTTTGCAAAACGGGAGATAAAATTCTCAGACCGGGACTTTTTCGAGGATGCATTTTCCACCAGATCGAGAATCTTTGACACGGTGGATTCCCCGAATTCCTTAGTGGTCCGAATTTTCAGAAGACCGGTAAGGTTGATGCAGCCGCTGATGACCTCGTCGCCGTTCTGAACCTCACGGGGGACGCTTTCGCCGGTGAGGGCACTGGTGTTGAGGGTAGAGGTTCCGTCTACCACAACGCCGTCAATGGGCACCTTTTCGCCGGGCTGCACCACAATCACGGTGCCGATCTCCACTTCGTCGGGGTCTACCTGCTCAAGGTTCCCGTCCACTTCAATGTTGGCATAGTCCGGGCGGATATCCATGAGCTGGCTGATGTTCCGGCGGCTTTTGCCCACGGCATAGCTCTGGAACAGCTCGCCAATCTGGTAGAACAGCATAACCGACGCGCCTTCGACATAATCCCCCAAGCAGATGGCGCCAACGGTTGCCACTGCCATAAGGAAATTCTCATCGAATACCTGGCGGTTGAGAATGCCTTTTCCTGCCTTTTTGAGAATGTCATAGCCGATGACCAGATAGGGGACCATGTACACCAAGAACCGCACCCAGCCCGTCACCGGAACAAAATGAAGGATTATCAGCAGCGCAGCACTGACGATAATCCGAATCAGTACCTTTTTCTGCTTCTTTGACATGTTACGCCTCCTGATTACAGGAAGATTTCGCAGTCGTCCTCCACCTTTTTGCAGTTCTTGCGCACCTGCTGCATGACGGTGGCGGGCTCCTGACCGTCTTCGAATTCCACGATCATCTTAAGGGTCATGAAGTTGACAGTAGCGTTCTTGACGCCCGGAGTGTTCTTGGCGGCGTCCTCCATCTTATTTGCACAGTTGGCGCAGTCTACATCAATTTTATAGGTCTTTTTCATAGAGAATCATCCTTTCGTTTCGGCAAAACTACACAAATGTGCCTGCGGGCTACTGCCAATCTTTTCCGCCGGAAATTCGTTATTTTTTCTTGACATACACAAAGTATGCCTGCGAAAAAAATGCCTTTTTCCGACGAAAAATCTCTGGCTGAATCCTCGCCGTCAATTTATGTAGTATTGTCTTATCTATCAATTAGATTGTCTTACATTAACATATGAGCATTTATTCATATATTATGGTGCTATTATAGCATCTTGAATCGGTTTGTCAATAGGGAAGAAGGTGATTTTGATAAAAAGCTGCCCCGGAATCATCCGAGGCAGCACCATTCAAATGATAAGCAGCTCTAACAATAAAACAGTTCCGCAGCAGGCTCCTGCCACTGCCACCAGATTTGCGCCAAACCACGCGGCAATCAGTCCAACCACCAATGCCGCAGCGCCGGAAACGGGGCTCTGGGTGGCTTCCACAATGGAAGGGAACGTCATTACCGCCAGAGTCACATAGGGCACATAGTAGAGAAACGACTGAATGAACCGGCTTTTGATGGGCTTCCGAATCAGCGTCATGGGCAGGCAGCGAATGGCATAGGACACTGCCGCCATAATGAAAATATAAATCGCGACATTATGCGTCATTGCTTTCACCCTCCTGATTTGTTCTGGGGAACAGAATTGCAGCCCCAGCAGACAGTACCACCGTTAAAATAATCGTCCGCGTACCGCCGGACAGATTGGAAATTCCGGGCACAACGGTGGCGCACCAGCTTAAGAGAAAGCCCAGCAGCACCAACGCTCCTACCACCTTGTCCTTCTTTGCCGGGGGAATAATCACCGCCAGGAACATGCCGTAGAGCGCCACACTAAATGCGGAAACCAGCCGCAGGGGCAATAGATTCCCCGCCACAGTGCCCAATGCTGTACCCACGGACCAGCAGGGGAGAGCTGCCAGCATTGCGCCATAGCTATAAAAGGGCGAGAGATAGCCCTCCCGTGCAATGGCAATGCCAAACAGCTCATCGGTGATGCCATAGCTCATGAGAAGCCGATGTCCCAGAGAAGTGCCGGGACGCATTCGCTGGCTCAGGGCGCAG
Source organism: uncultured Eubacteriales bacterium (assembly GCA_905201305.1). Classification (GTDB taxonomy): domain Bacteria; phylum Bacillota; class Clostridia; order Oscillospirales; family Oscillospiraceae; genus HGM13006. The sequence continues at coordinate 2,278 of CAJKNS010000191.1, read as the reverse complement.
CTCATCAGCAGATAACGCGCGTTGGTGATAAACGTCACCAGCGCCAGCTCCCAATAGGAAGCCCCTGCGCCGATGGAGGTAAAGCCCGCATATTCTCCCGCAGATGCGTTGCAGAACGCGCTGATTAAAAAGCTCTGAAATGCCGTGAGCCCTGCATTTTTTGCGCTAATGCCCAGGGAAAAGGATACTGCCAGATATCCAAGCCCAATGGGAATGCCGTCTCGGAAGCCCTGCGCCAAAATGCTCCGGCGGCTTAAATTCGTTGTAATGTCCATGGAAAAGACTCCTTCGTCTCTTTTTTCTTTATTAGGTTATCACAAAGCTTGAAATTAGTAAAACGAATGTTTATAATAGATGCATAAGAAAATCTAATAATTGAAGGTGAAGAAACATGATATCCCGCTATGGCATCTTCTGCCGGGTGGTGGAGCAGGGGAGCTTTACCCATGCGGCGGAGGATTTGGGCTATTCCCAGAGCGCCGTGAGCCAAAATGTCCGGGCATTGGAGCAGGAAACCGGGGTCACGCTGCTGTCCCGGCGGAAGGACGGCGTACAGCTCACCCAGGACGGGCAGGAATTCTACCCTTATATTCAGTCCATTTTTCAGGCGGAGCAGGCGCTGGAGCGAAAGCGCCAGGAAACCATGGGGCTCCAGAACAGTCTCATCCGCATCGGTACCTTCACCAGCGTCAGCCGGAATCTGCTGCCGACCATGATGAAGCGGTTTAAGGAAACATACCCGGACGTGCGCTTTGTGCTGCGTCAAGGGGAATATACCTCCATTCCCCAGTGGATTCGACAGGGGGAGATCGACTTTGGTTTTGTCAATGAGGACGCGGTGGAGGGCATGGAAACCCATTTGCTCTACGAGGACCATATGCTGGCAGCGCTGCCCCAGGGTCATCCGTTGTCGGAAAAATCCATGCTGTCTCTGGCGGATATCAGCCGGGAACCGTTGATTCTGCTGGACGAGGGCGAACACAGCGTGTTGCTGGAGGCATTCCGTCATGCAAAGCTCAGTCCAAATCTCGCCTACAAGGTCTATGATGACTATACCATTTTGTCCATGGTGCGTCAGGGGCTGGGCATCTCTGTGCTCTATGAAAAGGTAGTGGCAGGGTTCGAGCAGGGGCTGTCTCTTCGTCCAATTCTGGAATCGCCACGCCGCCGGGTTGCCCTGTCCTGGATCAGCTGGGATACCATGCCCTATGCTGCCAGACGGTTTGCAGAGTTTCTCATAAAGGAAAGCGAATAAAAACGGTGCGCTGCGAATTTTCATGCAGCGCACCATTTTTGTTATTTTGCTTCCGCCATTTCCCGCTTCTTCTGGGCATTCGCCAGCATCAGCTTGATCCGGTTTTCCTGGTTGATCCGGGTGGCACCGGGGTCATAGTCAATGGCAACGATGTTGGAATCGGGATAATCCTCCTTGATCCGGCGAATCATACCCTTGCCTACAATGTGGTTGGGCAGGCAGCCAAAGGGCTGGGTGCAGACGATATTGGGCACACCGGAGTGAATCAGCTCCAGCATTTCGGCGGTCAGGAGCCAGCCCTCGCCCATTTTATTGCCGTCACCCAGATAGCCGTGAATCATCTTGTGGAGATCATTGAAATCTCCGGGGGCACGGAAGCGATTTGAGCGCTTCAGAGCGTCGATGAGCGCATGCTGATACTTCATCAGATACTTCTCCAGAAACTGACACAGCTTCTTCTTGGCGATATGACCGCCATACAGATCCACATCCACGTCGCGGTTATAGACCTTGAAGATGATAAAGTCCATGAGCCCGGGAATCACCGGCTCCACGCCCTCAGACAGCAGAAAGTTGGCAAGATCGTTGTTGCCCAGAGGTGCGTATTTGACGTAAATCTCGCCCACCACGCCAACTCTTACCTTCTGCTCACCCTGCACCGGCACGGCTTTGAACTGCTCAATGATATAATCGAAGTTTTTTACCATGCTTTTGTAGGTCATGCCGCGCCCCTGCCGCATTTCTCCCAATAGATATTCCCGGCATTCCTGAAGGCACTTGTCGGTTGCGCCCTTTGTTACCTCATAAGGTCTGACCTGCCAGCCAACATTCATCATCAGGTCGCCGTAAATGACTGCAAACACAGCTTTCCTCAGAATGGGCAGCGTCAGCTTAAATCCGGGGTTCTTTTCCATGCCCGAGAGGTTCAGAGATACCACGGGCACATAGTCAAGTCCTGCCCGCGTCAGCGCTTTTCTGAGCAGATACAGATAGTTGGACGCACGGCAGCCGCCGCCGGTCTGG
>CAJKNS010000190.1 GCA_905201305.1 uncultured Eubacteriales bacterium | reverse complement strand
TTTAGGAGGACCGCCATGCGCAATATTGCCATGATCCTCACCTATGAGGGAACTGCCTACCATGGCTGGCAGGTGCAGAAAAATGCCATCTCCGTCTGCGAAACCATGGAGCGGGCGGCGTCGATGGTGCTGGGGCACAAGGCAAAAATCACCGGCTGCGGCAGAACCGACGCCGGGGTTCATGCCAGAAACTATGTGGCGAATGTCCACACCAGCTCCCGGATTCCCGTGGATCGGCTGCCCTATGCCATGAACACCCATCTGCCCCACGACATTGTGGTGCGGGAAGCCTTTGAGGTGCCGGAGGAGTTTAATGCCATCGGCTCCTGCGTCAAAAAGGAATATACCTATCAGATTTATAACTCCAGAATCCGGGACCCGTTCTTTGTGAACCGCGCCTGTTTTTATCCCAAGCATTTGGACGAAAATGTGATGCAGCAGGCGGCAGACCGGTTTGTGGGGACCCATGACTTTGCCGCAGTGCGATCCGTTGGCACCGATGTAAAGTCCACGGTTCGTACGGTACACTACTTTGATGTGGAGCGGCGGGATCAGCTGATTCTGCTTCGAATCTGCGCCAATGGATTCCTTTATAACATGGCGCGGGCAATGTCCGGCACGGTGATTTATGCGGCGGAGGGAAAATTTCCGCCGGAGGCTGTGACGGAAATTTTGGAGAAAGGGGACCGCACTGCGGCTGGACCAACGCTTCCGCCGGGCGGACTCTATATGACAAAACTCTGGTATGAATGCGGGGAGGTTTCGTTTCATGTTGGATGACCATGCGGTTTCGTATGGACGTCGAACAAACGGGAAGTATATCATACTGCTTCTGGCGCTGGCAATGATCGCATTGCTGAGCGCCTGGGCATTGGAGCACAAAGGGACCATTCAGTCCGCCCTGTCTCGGCTGCTGCCAAAGAAGCAGCTGTCTATGGACTGGCAGGATGCGCCAAGTAACGGCGCTTCCTCTGTTTTTGGCTGCGATGACGGCGCGGTGCTGCTGACCGATGGGGTGCTGTATCATCTGGACGGCAGCGGCACGGTGACCGCGCAGCTGGATACCGGCGAGGATGCACTGACGCCGCTGTCCGGCAATATTCCGGGGGCATGGGGGGAGAATACTCTATACCTTTGGAACGACGGCACGTTTTCCAGCATCTTTATGGAAACGGGGATTTTGGGCGCGTATGCCGATGAAAAGCATATTACGCTCCTGTCCAAGGGCTCCGGCTATCTGACCAATACAATCCTGTTGGATGCGCTGGGACAGAAAATCGGAAGTATTGGACTGACAGACGCCGCTATGACAGAGCTTGCCTGCACGGAGAACGTGCTGGCAGGACTTTGTATGGACAAGCTGGGGCAGTGGAGCCTCCGGCTTTATGATTTTACCGGAAAGCTCCGGACTGAAATCCCCTTGGGAGAGGAAAGCCGGTGCCATCTCCTCGGCATGGAGCAGGGCTTTCTGGTGCTCACGACGCATAGCCTTCGGTTTTATGAAACAAACGGCACGGAAACCGGCAGCTATACGCTGCCCAGAGGAACCATTTCCTGCGGAACTGTGGCAGGAGAAGACGCCGTGGTGCTGGCAGACTGCGGCAGCACGGGCACACTTTATTTTATTTCGTCAGCGGGAAAGCTGCTGGGAGAAACCGCAATTTCTACTCAGGTTCGCAGGCTAACAGCCCAGGCGGACCGGGTCTATGTACTTGACTATCAGGCACTTCGGGTCTATGATAGGCAAGGGGGACTGCAAGCGACGCTGGTACAGGGCGCGCGGGCAGCCAATCTGAGCCCCAATGGCTCCAATCTCTGGCTGGTCGGAAACGGCGAGGTCAGCAGAATTTCGATTTCGTAGAAGTTGACCGATTGCAGAGATGCATAATCGGTCTGTCAATATACCTGCCAATATGGCAAAAAAGGAGAAATACGATGCGTCCTACCTTATGCAGCAGATGCAAAAAGAATTATGCGGTGATTTTTATCACAAAAATTGAAAATGGCGAGACAAAGAACGAGGGACTCTGCCTGAAATGCGCCAAGGAGCTGGGCATTAAGCCGGTGGATGACATGATGCAAAAGCTGGGCATCACCGACGAGGACTTGGAGAATCTTACCGGCGAAATGATGGGTGCTCTGGGCGGCGAGGAGATGATCCCCACAGACGACGGCGCGGGAGATGACGAGGAGGACGGCAGAACCGCTACGTTCCCGTTCCTCAGCAAGCTCTCCGGAAATATGGACCGTCAGAAGCCTGAACAGCCCAAGGATGGCAAGGAGCCGAAAAAGGGCGGGAAAAAGGACCGCAGAAAGTTCCTGGAAACCTATTGCCTGAACCTGACCAGAAAGGCGAAGGAGGGCAAAATCGACCGGATGGTGGGCAGAGAAACGGAGACGGAGCGCGTCATCCAGATTCTCAACCGCCGCCAGAAGAACAATCCCTGCCTGATCGGTGAGCCGGGCGTCGGCAAGACGGCCATCGCCGAGGGCCTCGCGCAGAAGATCGTGAGCCGCGATGTTCCGTATAAGCTGCTGGACAAAGAGGTCTATTTAATGGATCTGACGGCGCTGGTCGCGGGCACGCAGTTCCGCGGTCAGTTTGAAAGCCGCATGAAGGGGCTGATTGACGAGATCAAAAAGGCGGGAAATATCATCCTGGTCATTGATGAGATCCATACCATTGTGGGAGCCGGAGACGCCGAGGGCAGCATGAATGCTGCTAATATCTTGAAGCCTGCCCTGTCCCGTGGCGAGATTCAGGTGCTGGGTGCGACTACCTTTAACGAGTATCGCAAGCACATTGAAAAGGATACGGCATTGGAGCGCCGGTTCCAGCCGGTTACGGTGAATGAGCCCACCGTTGAAGAGGCGGTGGACATTCTGCGGGGCATTTCCCACTATTATGAGGAGTTCCACGGCGTCACCATTTCTCCGGAGATTGCGCGGCAGGCGGTATTGCTGTCGGAGCGTTATATTTCTGACCGGTTCCTGCCGGATAAGGCGATTGACCTGATTGATGAGGCTTGCTCTGATGTGAACCTCAAGGACCCGGATATCAGCCGCCTTGCCGCCTCCAAGAAGGAACGGGCGGACATTGAGCTGGAAATAGGAATGCTCACCGACGATGGCGAGCACGATGAAAAGGACTATGAGCGGCTGGCATTGCTGCGCAGTAAGGCATTGCAGCTGGACGGCACCATTCATGAGCTGGAGAGCAAACCCCGTCCTGCTCTGACCATGGAGAATCTTGCCCGGGTCATTGAACTCTGGACCAAGATTCCCGCCAGCAAGGTGGAGGCACAGGAATATCAGCAGCTTCAGACTTTGGAAGAGAATCTCAAGAAGCACATTGTGGGGCAGGATGAGGCGATTTCCGCAGTTGCCCGTTCCATTCGCCGGGGCAGAGTCGGCATTTCTCCCAAGCGCCGCCCGGTGAGCTTTATTTTCGTGGGCTCCACTGGCGTTGGCAAGACCGAGCTGGTAAAGACCCTGGCTGCGGAGCTGTTTGACAGCGAGGACAACCTGATTCGGGTGGATATGTCCGAATATATGGAGAAGTATTCCGTCTCCAAGCTCATCGGTTCCCCTCCGGGCTATGTGGGCTATGACGAAGCAGGTCAGCTCACTGAAAAGGTCCGCCGGAAGCCCTATTCCATCATCCTGTTTGACGAGCTGGAAAAGGCACATTCCGATGTGCTGAACATCCTGCTTCAGGTGCTGGACGACGGACGGATCACCGATTCTCAGGGCAGAACCGTAAACTTTGAGCATACGGTGATTATCATGACCTCCAATGCCGGAAGCGAGCAGCGGAGCACCTCTCTTGGCTTTGACCGCAGTCCCAGCCAGCAGGCAAAGGAGAAGGCGATGAAGGCGCTGCAGGAGTTCCTGCGCCCTGAGTTCATCAACCGTGTGGATGAAATCGTCTGCTTCAATAAGCTGACCAAGGAGAACTTCCGAGGGATTGCGGGCATTATGATGGGTGAGCTGCGGCAGTCTCTGGAGGATCGCGGACTGAATCTCACCTGGGATGAAAGCGTAATGGACTATCTGGTGGAGAAGTCCTATTCCGAAACCTATGGTGCGCGGAATCTTCGCCGTACCATTCAGCGTGAGCTGGAGGATCCCATTGCAGAGAAGATCATCGACAGCTTCGAGGCGCCGATTTCCACCATTACCATTCATGCAGCGGATGGAACGGTGTCGGTAACGGCAGAATAATCGGGGGCTTCCCAACAGAAAGGATAACCAAAGATGGACCTTAGAGAGATCTTTATCAGCCAGCCGGAAATGAAGGAGCTGCTGCTTCGCAGTGCCATCGGACTGGAAAAGGAGAATATCCGGGTGCTGGACGACGGCAATATTGCCATGACGCCCCATCCCTTTGGCAATAAGGCAACCCATCCCTTTATTACCACGGACTTTTCCGAGTCCCAGGTGGAAATTGGAACGGAGGTCTGCGCCAATCCCGACCAGGTCTATGACCAGCTGGAGAATCTGCACGATATTGTTTCCACCACGGTTGCGGTAGAAAACAGCCAGCGGGAGTTTCTCTGGCCCATCAGCAATCCGCCGATTATTCACAGCGAGGCGGAGATCCCGGTGGCAAAATTTGTGGGAGACGCCCACAGCAAGGAAACCTATCGGGAGTATCTGGCGGACAAGTACGGCAAAAAAATCATGCTGTACTGCGGCATTCACTATAATTTTTCCTTTGACCGGGATTTGATCCGGCGGCTCCATCAGGTGCTGGGACGCCTTGACAGCCCCCAGTACCTTCAGAGCGATCTGTATCTGACCCTGGCAAAAAACTGCTATCTCTATAGCTGGTTTCCGGTGGTGATGACGGCTGCCAGCCCCATCTATCATGAGAGCTTCCTGGGGGAAGGGCAGGAGATTGGCGGCGGACGGTTCCTGGGCTATGCCTCCATGCGCAACAGCCGCTATGGCTA
>CAJKNS010000189.1 GCA_905201305.1 uncultured Eubacteriales bacterium | reverse complement strand
TGATGGCTTTTTTCGTCTGGTTCTCATAGCTGGTCTGGGTGGAGAAGCAGTTGGTCACCAGCACCAGGCAGTCGGCAACATCCTGGAACGTAATTTTCGATTCGTTCTTATTATACTTTCCCGCCTGCTTGATATAGGCGTCCAGCGCATAGACAAAGGAGGTTTTCACTGCTTTTTCCGGTGCGCCGCCATGCTCCAGCCAAGAGGAGTTATGATAGTATTCCAGCACATTGACGCTGTTGGAAAAGCACAGGGCAGCGGTAATCTTCACCTTGTAATCCGCCATATCCGCCCGGTCACGTCCCTTGCGTTCTGCCTCCCAGAACTGGGGCATGGTCATGGCTTTTCCCTCGGTCAGCTCCTTCACATAGTCGAGAATGCCGTTTTCATAACAGAAATCCGTCTCCTGGAAGCTGCCGTCCGCCATCTCGGTCCGCAGCCGGAAGGTAACCCCGGCATTGACCACCGCCTGACGTTTGAGGATATCCGCATAATACTCCGCAGGAATATTGATGTCCGTAAACACGTCCAGATCGGGCATCCAGTGGAAGCAGGAGCCGGTCTGCTTGCGGTCTGCCTTTTCGGTTTTCAGACCGCCGATGTTTTCGCCCTTTTCAAAGTGCAGGGTATATTTCTTTCCGTCCCGGCGAATCACCGCATCAAAATAGCGTGAGGCATACTGGGTGGCACAGGCGCCCAGACCGTTGAGTCCCAGAGAATACTCGTAGTTCTCCCCTTCGTTGTTGCTGTATTTACCGCCGGCATAGAGCTCGCAGAATACCAGCTCCCAGTTAAAACGCTGCTCTGCGGGGTTCCAGTCCACCGGACAGCCCCGTCCAAAGTCCTCCACCTGAATGGAATGGTCCAGATAACGGGTCACCAGAATTTCCTTGCCGTGTCCCTCCCGCGCCTCGTCAATGGCGTTGGAGAGAATCTCAAATACCGCGTGCTCGCAGCCCTCCAGACCGTCAGAACCAAAAATAACTGCCGGACGAAGCCGAACCCGGTCGGCTCCCTTCAGCATGGAAATGCTTTCGTTGCCATAGGTTGCTTTTTTCTTCATGTTGTTCCCCCATCAAATTTTGTATTTGGGCATAGAACGCCAATTTACATTTGATATGTATTATATTTGAACCGGCAGCAAAAGTCAACATACCCCACACGACGCAAAAGACCGCCGCAGTCTAACACTGCGGCGGTCATCGCAAATAACATTATTCGACAATTGTCGCTTCCATCACAACCACAACGGTCAGCTCACCGTCTTCCACGCGAATCTCCAATACGCTGCCCGTGGGCATATCGCCGGTGAGAATCTTCTTGGCAATCAATGTTTCCACGGTATGCTGGAGGTAACGGCGCAGCGGACGCGCGCCATACAGCGGATCGTAGGCTGCATCAATGATAAAGTGCTTTGCCTCAGGCGTCAGACGGCAGGACAGCTGCTTGTCGGCCAGACGACGGTTCAGGTCCTTCATTTGCAGATCAATGATACTGGTGATGTTGTCCCGGGTCAGAGGCTTATAGAACACAATCTCGTCCAGCCGGTTCAGGAACTCCGGACGGAAGCTCTTTTTCAGCAGGGCATTCACCTGATCCTTTGCCTCCTGGGTAATGGAGCCGTCCGGACCAATGCCGTCCAGCAGATACTGAGAGCCCAGGTTGGAGGTCAGGATAATAATCGTGTTCTTAAAGTCCACGGTGCGTCCCTGAGAATCGGTAATACGACCGTCGTCCAGCACCTGGAGCAGCACGTTGAACACATCGGGGTGTGCTTTCTCTACCTCATCAAACAGAATGACGCTGTAGGGACGGCGACGGACGGCTTCGGTAAGCTGACCGCCTTCCTCATAGCCCACATATCCGGGAGGCGCACCGATCAGACGGGAGACGCTGTATTTCTCCATGTATTCGGACATATCGATCCGGACCATGTTCTTTTCATCGTCAAACAGGCACTCTGCCAGCGCCTTTGCCAGCTCCGTTTTGCCCACGCCGGTAGGACCAAGGAACAGGAAGCTGCCAATGGGACGGTTGGGGTCCTGAATGCCCGCACGGGAACGCATAATGGCCTCCGCTACGGAACGAACTGCCTCGTCCTGACCAATGACACGCTGATGGAGGGTATCCTCCAGGTGCAGGAGCTTTTCCTTCTCCCCTTCCACCAGCTTGGCAACGGGAATTCCGGTCCAGCGCTCGATGATTTTTGCAATTTCGTTCTCTGTGACCTTATCCCGCAGGAGGGAATTGTCGCCCTTCTGGTTCTGGACTGCCTGCTCTGCTTCCTCCAGGGCACGCTTTGCTTCCGGCAGCTTGCCGTATTTCAGCTCAGCGGCATGCTCCAGATCATAGTTCTGCTCGGCTTCCTCGATCTGACGATTCAGCTTTTCAATCTCTTCCCGGAGCTTCTGAACCCGACCAATGGCGTTTTTCTCATTTTCCCACTTGGCCTGCATGGTGTTGAACTTATCCCGTTCCTCCGCCAGCTCTTTTCTCAGCTCCTTCAGGCGACCTTCGGACAGCTCATCCTCCTCATTTTTCAGTGCTGCCTCCTCGATCTCCATCTGGGTGATCTTCCGGCGCACCTGATCCAGCTCAGTGGGCATGGAGTCCATTTCCGTCCGGATCATGGCGCAGGCTTCATCAATCAAATCGATTGCTTTATCCGGCAAATACCGGTCTGTGATATAACGGTTGGACAGGGTAGCCGCTGCCACAATGGCAGGATCGGTGATTTTTACTCCATGGAACACCTCATACCGCTCCTCCAGGCCTCGGAGAATGGCGATAGTATCCTCAACGGAAGGCTCCTGCACCAGCACCGTCTGGAACCGACGCTCCAGAGCAGGGTCCTTTTCAATGTATTGACGGTACTCGTCCAGGGTTGTTGCGCCAATACAGTGGAGCTCACCGCGTGCCAGCATCGGCTTTAAGAGGTTGCCTGCATCCATGCTGCCCTCGGTTTTGCCTGCGCCCACAATGGTATGCAGCTCATCGATGAACAGAATAATCTGTCCCTCGCTGTTCTTCACCTCATTGAGGACTGCTTTCAAGCGCTCCTCAAATTCGCCCCGATACTTTGCACCGGCAACCAGTGCGCCCATATCCAGGGAGAAAATGGTCTTGTTTTGCAGATTCTTGGGTACGTCGCCGCGGACAATCCGCTGGGCAAGTCCCTCGGCAATGGCGGTTTTACCAACGCCGGGCTCACCGATCAGAACCGGGTTGTTTTTGGACTTTCTGGACAGAATGCGGATAACATTCCGGATTTCCTCATCTCTGCCGATGACCGGGTCCATCTTCTTATCTCTTGCCTGCTGCACCAAATCGGTGCCGTATTTGTTCAGCGCATCATAAGTGCCCTCTGGATTGTCGGTGGTCACACGGGCGCTGCCGCGAATCTCTTTCAGGGTTTTCAGGCAGCCTTCGCTGGTGATGTTGTAGGAGTCAAAGAGCTTTTTCATGCTGCTGTTTGCCTTAGTAATCAGACCCAGCAGAATATGCTCCACGGACACATATTCATCCCGCATGCTTTCGGCAACGTGCTCCGCCTCCACAAAGGCAGCGTCTACGTCACGGTTGATATAGACCTTGCCCGCTTCTCTGCCGGACCCGGTTACCGCAGGCAGCCGCGCCACCTGATCCTTCGCCGCAGCGGTAACGGACTCAGCGGTGACGCCCATTTTCGTCAGCAGCTGGGGCACCAGACCGCCGTCCTGCATCATCAGAGCCAGCAGCACATGGCACTGCTCAATCTGCTGGTTGTCGTGTTCCTCTGCAATATTCTGGGCAAGCTGTACGGCTTCCATCGATTTCTGCGTCAGCTTCTGTACATTCATAAAACATCTTCCTTTCCGGGGAATCGTATTTTAGCACTCCTTGGCTTTGAGTGCTAATTCTCTTTGTGTCCATAGTACCGCGCAATTCCCGGTTTGTCAATAGGAATTTGTAAACGATTTTTGAATTTCGTATTTCTAAATTACGACCCCAATCTGCTTTCAGATTTTCCAGCAAAGCGAGACTGTATTCCATGAACATTTTACTCGCAGAAAATAACAATATCGGTTCGTTTTTTCGGTTTTTCCCAACATTTCAGTCTGAATTTCTGTCTAGTTTTCTCGAAAATCGACATATTAACATCGAGACAATTCAGCAGAGAGGATGAGCAGATTTTGAAAAAAAGAATGACATTGACCGCCCTGTGTCTGTTTCTGTTTTTCGGCATACAGTCCTACGCTGCCACACCGCAGGAGGTGGTCGCGGTAGGAAAAGCCGTGGGCATCGACGTGCAGTGCAGCGGTCTGATGGTGGTAGGCTTCTCAGAGGACTCCCCTGCAAAGGAAAGCGGACTGCACCGGGGAGATTTAATCATTAAAGTAGATGGCGAGCCGGTAGAAACCCCGGCGTCCCTCCGTTCCATGCTCCAGGAAAAGCAGCAGGTAACGCTGACTGCACTGCGGCAGCAGCGGGAGCAGAGCTTTCTGGTTCGTCCGAAGCAGGCAGACGGACTTTATCAAATCGGCGCCAACGTAAAAGCAGAAATGGCAGGCATCGGCACCATTACCTATTTTGATCCCGCGACCTCGGTATTCGGCGCATTGGGGCACGGCATCACCGACGCCGCTTCCTCTAAATTATTCCCCATTCGCGAAGGCTTTATCTGCAAAGCCACGGTTATTGCCGTAGAAAAGGGCACAAATGGCGCACCCGGAATGCTCCAGGGCTCCTTTGACAGCAGTACGGTTCTGGGTGCCATCACCCGCAATACCCCCTGCGGCATCTTCGGTACGCTTTCCAGCGCACCGGACGGCGAGGAGGTTTCCGTGGCAGACCGAGGGGAAATCACTACCGGCGACGCCGAAATTCTCTGTAATGTAAACGGCGACCAGGTGGAGCACTATTCCGTAAAAATCATTCGTCTGTATCCTATGGACGATGGCACCGGACGCAATATGATGCTGGAGGTCACAGACCCGCGGCTTT
>CAJKNS010000188.1 GCA_905201305.1 uncultured Eubacteriales bacterium | reverse complement strand
TAGCGCAGCAGCAGCCGCAGCGGAAGAAGCCACAGTGCCGCCAGAATTATCAGAATAATCAGCAGCACCCACAGTGCCGTCATGACGTTGCTTCCTCAGTCGGGTCAAACGCCGCCTGCTGCACCTGCTGGTCCTCCAGGGACAGCTGCATCTCCACCTGCTGGGTCTGCGCCTTTGGAAGGTCCACCTCCGGCAGCTCCTCCAGGGATGCAATGCCAAAGGTCCGGAGGAAGTCCGGCGTGGTGCCATAGAGAATGGGACGCCCGGGAACACTGAGCCTTCCCTGCTCTTCAATGAGCTTTTTATTTAAGAGCGCCGAGATGGTATAGCTGCTGTCCACGCCGCGAATCTGCTCCACAAACGCCTTGGTGGTGGGCTGATAATAGGCGATCACTGTCAGGGTTTCCAGTGCCGATGCGCTGAGCTTGGGGGGCTTTCTGGTCTCCAGTGCGCGGGTAATGACGTCACTGAGTTCCTGCGCTGACACCATCTGATAGGCATCCTCCAGACGGATGATTCGCATGCCCCGACGCTCAAAGCTGTAGGCATCCATCAGCTCCTTCAGTGCCGCTTCAATCTGGTCGGTTCCCGCGCCAATGGCAAGCGCCATCCGCTCAATGCCTACCGGGTCCCCTGCCGCAAACAGAATCGCTTCAATGGCTCTTCGGATTTCCGCTTCCTCCATCACTCCCGCACCTCGCTTTCATCGGGCATCTTTAAATAGGATACCCGGTATTCGTTATTCTCATCTTGATTGACCGATATGCTGTGAATCTTACACAGCTCCAGCACCGACAGAAACGTTGCCACCACCTCAGACCGGGATTTATTTCCCCGGAACAGGCTTTTCAGCTTGGCAATGCCGCCGGAGATCAGCCGCTTTAAAATCTCCGCGGATTTCCGCTCCACGGGATAGGGCTCTTTCCCCACAATGCCATTAAACGCCGTTACCGGCGTGGGCAGCTTGACCCGGCTGCGCTCCTGAAGATCAAACAGCGCCCGCCTCAGATCATCCTTATCATGCTGATAGCGATAGGTATTGTCCTTCCGCAGGGGCTCTGGATTCTTCACAAAGGTGTTTCTGCCGATGTCGTTGCGCTTTTCCAGCCAGGAAGCAGGGCTTTTGAGCTTCTCCAGAATTTCCTGCCGCTGCCGCTGCTCCAGAGACTGAATCAGCAGTTCCATTTCGCTGAGTCCCTCCTGGCGCTCGGCTTCACTGAGCAGCATTTTCGTCTTAATGAGCACCAGCTGAGACGCCATGGTGATGAATTCGCTGGCAATCTCCAGATCCATTCGTTTCATTTCGTCCAAATACGCCAGATATTGCTCCAGAATCACGGAGATCTGAATGTCCCGGATTTCGATTTTATTTTTACTGAGCAGCAGTAGGATCACGTCCAGCGGTCCGGTAAAATCCTCCGGTTCCGCATTTTTCGACTTTACCACATGACTCAGGTGGTAGGTTGGTTCGTTCATGAAAAGCTCCTTAACCGAAAATTGCCCGCAAAGTATAGTATGGGAACGTGGAAATGGCGCTCAGTCCATTTAAGAGCGCATTCCGGCAAAAGTCCAGGGGCACATCCAGAATCCCGGTCCAGAGCACCAGCATCATCACCAGAAAGCCGTAGCGCTCATACCGGAGAATTTTATAGTAGACATTCTGAGGCAGCAGTGCATTTAACACCTTGCTGCCGTCCAGCGGCGGAATGGGAATCACGTTAAATACCGCCAAGCCCACGCTTAAAATTGCCGTATACTCTGTAAAGGTAATGATAAAATCGGAAATCACCCCACCGGTTTTCTGGTAGACATACACCGCTCCCGCCCGGACGCACAGGGCAAGAAACGCCAGAATCACATTGGAAATGGGACCGGCAGCGGCAGTAATCGCCATATCCCGCACCGGATGCTTAAAATTCCGCATATCGATGGGCACCGGCTTTGCCCAACCGAACCGGAAAATTGCCATCATTAAAAGTCCCCAGATGTCCACATGTTTAATGGGATTAAAGGTCAGCCGTCCCGCATCCCGGGCAGTGGTATCTCCCAGCTTTAGGGCAACTACACCGTGGCTTACCTCATGGAACATAATGCACAGCATGGACGCTGCTACAATCACCACATAGTCCCATACGATGCCGAGATTCAATTGATTCAGCCAGGCTGTAAATGCTTGCATGGGCAAATCCTCCTAATAATTCATTTTAGTATAGCATCTTCCCGGAAAAATAGCAAGAATTATGATAGACATCGCATCATAGGATACCCTGAGGTGATGCATATGAAAAAGCTGCTCCAGGGGTGGATATTCTATACGGCAGTGCTGCTGTTTCTTACGGCGCTCATACTGACTGCGCCCAAGCTATGCCGGGATTTTCTCGGAAACACGGATCAGGCGATTTCGCAGGCGGCAGCTCAGCTGGATGAAAAGGCGGTGACAGCATGGGGGCAGTATTTCCGCTGAAATGCCGGATTACCGTCCATCCGTCGCTGATTTTATGGCTGAGCATCCTGATCTATTTGCAGCCCAGACTGTCTCTGGGGTTTTTATGGGCAGCGGTAATCCACGAGCTGGGGCATTATATCGCGCTTTTCCTGCTCAAAAAGCCTCCCACGCATTTGACGCTGCACGGGATGGGCGCTTCCATGGAGATCCAAAGTCTGGGCTACATTCAGGCAGTCCTTGCCTATGCCGCAGGACCTGCTGCAAGCCTGCTGCTGGGACTGTATGGGCGGCTGTTTCCGGTGACAAGCATCATCAGTCTTTGCCTGGGGCTTTTCAACCTGCTGCCCATCTGCGGTCTGGACGGTAGCGGCATTTTGGAGAATCTGTTGTGTCTCCGGCTTTCTCAGGAGGCGGCGCAGCGGACGGCGCAGATTGTCTCCCTGGTTTTCTGTATGCTGGTTCTGCCCTTTGGAATTTTGATAGGGAAACGATATCACCTGGGGCTGTGGCTCCCGGCGCTTGCAGGGCTATTGCTGCTGAAAAGCATCTATCTGGTTGCCAAGACCGAATAATTCTGCTACACTATTCCCGGAGGGAGTGCCATGCAGTATTTCATTTACTACCTGATTATCATCAATATCATCGCCTTTTTTCTCATGGGCATAGACAAAAAGAAAGCCCAGAACGGCGCCTGGCGGATTCCAGAAAAAACGTTATTTCTCTCGGCAATTCTGGGCGGCAGCATTGGCGCCATTGCAGGAATGCAGCTGTTTCGGCATAAAACAAAGCACAGAACATTTGTAATCGGAATGCCCGTCATTCTGAGTGTGCAAATTCTATTGGCAGCAGCCTATTTCTATTTCCGATAAAACAATAACGGTACCGAATCAGCATATGCTGAAGCTCGGTACCGTATTTAAATTATCGTTTTTTCTTTGTGACCTTTTGCCGGGAGCCGTCCGGGCGAACAATGGTGGTGTTCTCCAGCTGACCGACTAAGCTGCGTTTCACATCAGCAATGTATTCCTTCCGAAGCTGATCCCGCTCGGTAATTTCCTCAGGGGTCAGCCCCTCTGCCTTTGCCTTACGGGCAAGTGCATTGATGCGCGCAATTTTCTCTTGTTCCATCGTTTGTCTCCTTCTCCATAGAAATCAGCTCCATACCCGCAAGCTGCGAGGCCTTTCCGTCCCGCAGATAGCCAATGCGCATATAAAAGGGCTCCAGCGCCGGAATCGTCTCCACCCGGGACTTTTGCATGCCCAGCTGCGACGCTTTATAGTCCAGAACCTTCACCAGTCCGTCGCCAATGCCCTGACGGCGGAATTTCGGCAGCACGCAGATTCTGCTGAGCTTTGCAACGCCAACGCCGTCATAGGAAATCCGTCCGGTTGCCGCAGGAACGTCGTTATACAGCAGTACCAGATGATAGGAATACGCGTCCAGCGCATCCTGATCCTCTGCCTGAGAAAGCCCCAGCTCCTGCTGGAACACCTGCTCCCGGATGCGGAGCGCCGCAGTGAGATCGTCCCCCGGCTTCATCCAAAGAGATGTAATCATATTCATACCTCCCGTAGTTGCATTTTACAGATATCGCTCTACCGTAATGGACTGTCTGCCCTTTTTCGTCAGACCGCCCACCGCTGTGATTTTCATTTTTCCAAGTCCCCGAGCGGAAATGACGCTTCCCTCTTTTACTTCAGAATCTGCCTTGGTGACCGGCAGATGATCCACCTGCACCTTTCCGGCGGAGATGAAGCTTTGCGCCTTGCTTCGTCCCATGGAAAAGCCCGACGCCATCACGCTGTCCAGCCTGAGCGATGCTACCGTATCCCGAATTACCTTTGTTTTCTGCTGCGGCACATGAATATCAGACAGTGGAATTTCCTCCAGATGCACTCTGGAGCGCCCGATGGAGCATAGATTCTGAAGCAAATAGCCGCTCATTTCCCGGAGCACCAGAAAATCGCAGGCATCCTCTCCCACAAAAATATCCCCCAGCACTTCCCTGCGGATGCCCTGCGCGAGAATGCCGCCCAGGAAATCCCGATGGTCCAAGTGGTCATAGGCGGAGATATGGGCACGCAGGGCAGCAACAGGTCCCTCGTCGCCCAGAAGAAATTCTTCCGGGTCATAGTAATCCGGCACATAGCCAATCACCTGACGCTCTGCGCCGGGTACGCCGCCAAAATGCTGCATTTCCGGCAGCCCTGCGCGATGGATCAGGGTGTCCGCAAGCAGCTGCTCCCGTCCCGTTAAAAACGAGGTGAAGGATGGGATGTTCCGCCGCTCTCCTGCCGAGAGCTTGTCATAAATTTTTGCTAATAATAAGGTGTCCTCCGGAGACTGGGCAATGGAGGAGATCAGGGATTGCTTGTCCATAAGTGATCCATCCAAATATCATAATTACCTTTATATTACCAACGACTCAGAAACGAGGCGTTTTCGTGAAATACAACTTCGTTGTGTGAAATAATGCCGTTCCGGCATTGTGAAATTTGATTCTGACGAATCAAATGAAATGAAATAAATCCTATGTGCCGCGAAGCAAATCCCCTTGGGGGACGAAGCAATATTTCACGTCCGA
>CAJKNS010000187.1 GCA_905201305.1 uncultured Eubacteriales bacterium | reverse complement strand
AAGGTGATGCCTGTGCGGCAGCTGG
Organism: uncultured Eubacteriales bacterium; assembly: GCA_905201305.1. GTDB lineage: Bacteria > Bacillota > Clostridia > Oscillospirales > Oscillospiraceae > HGM13006. The sequence continues at coordinate 5,025 of CAJKNS010000187.1, read as the reverse complement.
CAACCGAGCTGACCGACGGACAGTATCTCCTGGTAACCGGCGGCAGCATCCTGACCCCCAATGCGTCCACCTACTATAGCTCCTGGGATGGCGCAGGCACGGTCAACGGTCTGAGCTGCACCGGCTTCAACGCAAACGGCAGCTATGACGATTGCCTCTGGACCATTACCGCGGTGGAGGGCGGCTATACCATTCAGAATGCGGATGGAAAGTACCTGAGCCTGACTGCCGGTTCCCGTTCCTCCAGCATCACCCTGACTACCGAGCCTCAGGTGATTACCATCAATGATCTGGGCGAGAAGTTCTCCATCCAGTACAGCAATGTCTATCTGGACCGCTACAGCTCCGCATTTGTGGGGGCTTATCCCGGCAACTGCAACGACAATGAGCAGTGGCAGCTGTATCGGGCAGAGAACGCAGGCTATCAGGTGACCTTCACTGCTGTGGCTGGCGGTCAGACCAGCCCGGTGATCGGCGGTACCCGCTATGCCATCGACGTCCATGCCCATAACTATACCAGCGAGATTACCACGGCAGCGACCTGCACCGAAGTCGGAGTTCGTACCTATACCTGCGCAGGCTGCGGCGACAGCTACACCGAGGATATTCCTGCAACCGGTCATAGCTACACCTGCACCGAGACGGACGACAGCTATGTTTACACCTGCGAGACCTGCGGCGACAGCTACACCGAGGCAAAGGTGACCACCTCCTATACCTCCGTGTCCTCCATCTCCTCCGGCAATAACTATGTGATTACCGTGTACTCCTATGGCACCTATTATGCGGTGACCCATAACGGCACAACCCTGGGCGTGCAGGAAGTGACGGTTTCCAATGGTGAGATTACCTCTGAGGTTACCGAAAGCATGCTGTGGAGCGATATTGGAAACAAGCTGGGCTTCACCGATAACGGCACCACCTATTATATGGGCAAGTACGGCTATTCCTCTTTGAGCATCAACACCTATGGAACCACGGCTTCCTATCGGAACAACCGTCTTGGCTTCAGTAACTATTATCTGCGGTATTCTAACGGCTACTTCTATCTGAGCAGATATGGCTACTCCACCTGCTACATGTTCAAGGAATCCAACTAATCAAATACTCTACAATCTAATATTCTGTACAAAAGCCCACCGCAGTCGCGGTGTGGGCTTTCAGCATTGACTTTTTTGCGGGAAATAACTATGATAAAGGGGACGGAATTGCTGCCCAGGGCGGCTTTTTTTAGGGATGGTAATTAGCGAAGACTAACAAAAACGCGGAAGGAATGGTAGCGGATGAAATACGTTGGAATGCCTATGGGAATGTGGCTGCTGTTTCAGAAATCCTTTCAGAAGCAGCTGACTGAAAAAATCTCGCTTTCGCCGCAGCAGGCAATGCAGGTGAAACAGCGGGCAAAGGGAAAATACAAGGAAATTATTGCCAGAATGCCGGAGTTTGAAAAGGACGATCAGTTCCAGATGAATCTGGTCAACTGCGCGATGATCGGCGCGTTTATCCTGTGTATGCCCCAGCGCCCGGAGGTATCGGTTCTAACCGAATACTATCGGGACGCCATGATGACGCCGCCCATGCAATGGTTTTGTCGAATGAGCGGAAAGAATAAGTTCAGCGAGAAGGACATTGCGGCAATGAAGAAAACGGCGCAGCTCAAGGCGGCGGATCGGAACCCCTATTCCTGGAACATGGACTATTACCCCTATGCCGACGGAAGCGGCTATGAGGCGCGGTTTACAAAGTGCGGCATCTGTACGCTGATGAAGGAGCTGGGACTGTATGACCTGACGCCTGCGCTGTGCCGGCTGGACTACAGCATGAGCGAAGCAGGGGGCGCATCGAGGTTTGTGCGGGAATATACGCTGGCATCCGGTGGTCCCTACTGCGACTGCGGCTATCACAAACGATAAGCGCGTTTACATCAGCTGCCTGCTGTGCTATCATAAATGGTGTTAGGGGGCATATTGGATGGAAAAACGGAAGCAGGCGTGCCGCTGGGGCATCTACCTGGCGGGAATGACGCTGCTGGCGCTGGGCATTACGCTGACCACGCTGGCAGGACTGGGCGCATCGGCAATTGTGTCGGTACCCTATACCATCAGCTGCGGCTTCGGACTGAGCTTTGCTAATTTGACGCTGATTTTTTATTGCTCCTTTGTGGGCGCGGAATTTATCATCAAAGGGAGGCAGCGCAGTTTACTGGATTTACTGCAAATCCCGGTGAGCATTGTGTTCACCCGGTTTATGGCGCTGTTTCAGGCAGCCATTGGCTATCAAAGCGGATTTCTGCCCACGGATCTTCTGGTGCTGCTGCTTGGAATCCTGCTCACCGGCATCGGCGCGGCAACCGCGGTGGACATGCAGCTGATTCCAAATCCCGGCGACGGCATTGTAAACAGCATTTCCATCCGCAGCGGCAAAGAGCTGGGCTTCTGCAAGAACTGCTTTGATCTTGGCTGCGTAACCTGCGCCCTGCTGATCGGCACCCTGTTTGGCAGTCCGCTGCTGGGCATCGGATTGGGCACGCTGCTGTCCATGCTGGGCGTTGGTCGGGTCATGGCGATTTGGAACCGAATGGTAAAGCAGAAGTTGCTCAAGCTGGCGGGTCTGAATCCATAAAACCATAATGAAATTGAAACCCTCACCTGCGTATGCAGGCGAGGGCTTTTGTTTATCCGCAGGAGAGAAACGCGGTAATCCGTGTAAGCTGGATGTTGGCGGCAGCACGACCCAACTCATAGGCTTTGACCAATTTTCTGGGGTCCTTTTCGATGCGCCCCACCGGCAATGCGCTTTGGGGGCGAATGACCAGAATACGTCCGGCAGCCTCCTCCTGGGCGATATATTGGAGCGACGCGTTATAGCGAATATGCCGCTGCGCCATGGCTTCTGCCAGTTTGGGATAGGCGCGGTATTTTCGCCGAATCAGCGGGAGCAGGCGGTTGGGCTGCTTTTCGTAACCCAAAGGCTGCGTCAACACCACAACGTTCCGGTCATAGCCAATGCTTTGAAAATAGGGCAGGGGAATGGAGTCTGTAATGCCGCCGTCCAGCAGCTTTTTGCCGTCGATCATGACCATGTTGGAAACCAGCGGCATGGAGGCAGAGGCACGAATCCAATCAAAGCCGTGGTCCTCCCGCCCGGTGTACTTGTGGTAAACGGGCATTCCGGTTTCTATATCGGTGCAGACCACATAGAATTCCATCGGATTACGTTCATAGGTGTCAAAATCAAACACATCCAGCTTGCAGGGAACCTCGCCATAGCAGAATTCTGTGTTATAAATATCGCCGGTTTTGACCAAAGAATGGACGCCGCAATAGCGCGGATCGTCACAGAACCGCACATTGTACCGCAGTACCCGCCCAATTTGCCCGGACTTATAATTACACCCAAAGGCAGCACCGGCAGAGACGCCGATGGCACCGTCAAATGTAATCCCCTGCTCCATCAGCACATCCATGACCCCTGCGGTAAACAGTCCCCGCATGGCGCCGCCCTCTAAAACCAAACCTGTTTTCACTGTGATGCCCCGTTTCTTTGCAAATTCTTTGGTTCTCGTTATTATATGGAACAATTTGCGGAAATGCAACCCCGGATTTGAAATAGATGATGGTAGCATAACCGAATTTGCATATGGGGTGAAAACCCTTTGCACCGCAACAAGTATTACAAAAATGGTATGCTAGACTGCTGAAAGTATCAATTTACAATATGCTTACAGATTCGTATACTGAAATTAGTTTATGAACTCGTGAAAACGTAAACTAACCCAAAAATCGACATCAAGAAGGAGAGTATGACATGACACTTGAAATGCAGGTCAAAAAGCTGCTGGGCATCAATGCCGTACAGAACATCATGGCAAAGTTTCAGTACTACTACACCGTCAGCGACTATGACGCCATCGGCAAGCTGTTTTACGAAAGCGACACCACCTCGGCAGAGGTTCCGGGCGGGAAGTATGTAGGCATCCAGGAGATCCGCACCAAGGCGTTTGGCGGATTCCCGGGCGGACCTATGCCCAAGCCTGAGGGCGGCGAGGGACTCAAGGGACCTGCCGGTCCTGCCAACATGGGCGGCGGACGGCTCCAGATTCATACCCTGACCACGCCCCTGGTAGAGGTAGCTGACGACTGCAAGACTGCAAAGGCGCTGTGGATGAGCCCCGGTCTGGAAACCGGCGGTCATGTGGGCGATCTGGCAGGCTCCTGGGCATGGGAGAAGTTCTATGTGGAGTTTATCTGCGAGGACGACAAGTGGTACATCTGGCATTTCCATCAGATCGACATTCTCTGCTCGTTCTTCTATAAGTCCTGGACCGACGACTTCTTCACCCACAGCCTGATGCATGTGCCTGAGGAGTTCAAGACCTTTGACCAGAAGTGGGAGTTCATCAACCAGAACAATCGCTCCGGCAACCCCCTGACCAAGACCTATTTCTACGATCAGGAGATTGCGCCCTTTATGGACGTGGATCTGCCTGAGCCCTACGAAACCTATTAAGGAGGAACCACTATGAACAGAGAATTCTATACCCCCAATGCGCCGAAGCCTCTGGGTCACTACAGCCAGGGTGTCAAGCAGGCAGGCTCCACCCAGGTGTCTATGCAGCTGCCCATTGATCCTGCTACCGGCAAGCTGGTGGAGGGCGGCATCCGGGAGCAGACCGCTCAGGTGCTGAAAAACTGCGAGGCAGTGATGAAGGAGGCGTTTCTGGGACTTCATGTAATTGTAAAGACCAACGTTTATCTGAAGGACCCGGGAGATTTTGAAGCCTTCAACGAGGTTTATAAGACCTTCTTCCCGGAGATCAAGCCTGCAATGAGCGTCATTCCGGTTTCTGACCTGCTGGTAGAGGGCGCGCTGGTTATGGTGGACATGGTGGCGTGCAAGTAATCTGCGTTCTAAGGCAACACCACACAAATGCGTCTGCGGATTCTGGCGGACCTTTTCCACCAGAAATTTGTTAGTAAAACCTTGAAATACACAAAGTATTCCTGCGGTTTTCCACCTTTTTCT
>CAJKNS010000186.1 GCA_905201305.1 uncultured Eubacteriales bacterium | reverse complement strand
CAAGATCGCTCTTCATGAGCACCACGTCGGCGGCGTCGATGGCAACGTCGGTGCCTGCGCCAATGGCAATGCCCACGTCAGCGCGGGTCAGTGCCGGGGCATCGTTGATGCCGTCGCCTACCATGGCGACCTTACCCCGCTGGGCAAGCTCCCGAATGGTCTGCTCCTTACCCTGGGGCAGCACGTCGGAAATGACAGTATCTACGCCGATTTGCTTGCCGATGGCGGCTGCGGTGCGATGGTTGTCGCCGGTGAGCATCACGACCTCCAGACCCATGCCCTGGAGCTCCCGCACCACCTGAGGTGCATTTTCTTTCATGACATCGGCAACGGCAATGATGCCCAGCAGCTTGCCGTCAGCGGCAAAATACAGGGGCGTTTTTCCCTGCTCGGCAAGGGCGTCCGCCTGCTGAGCAAGCGCCTGAGGAATGTCAGCCTGGGGGGCAATAAAGACGCGGTTGCCGCCGATGATATGCTTTCCGTCGATGGTAGCGGTGAGCCCGTTGCCCGGCGCTACCGTGAAGTCCTGAGAATCCTCCGGCTGCATGTTCTGCTTTTTTCCATAGTCCAGAATGGCGGTGGCAAGGGGATGCTCACTTTTCTGCTCCAACGAGAATGCCGCCTGAAGCAGCACCTGCTCCGAAATGCCCTCTGCGGGAAGAAGATCGGTGACCTGGGGCTTTCCGTAGGTGAGAGTGCCGGTTTTGTCCATGGCAATGATGTCGGTTTTTCCGGCAGCCTCCAGAGAAGCGGCGGTTTTAAAGAGAATGCCGTTGCCTGCGCCCTTTCCGTTGCCTACCATAATGGCAACGGGGGTGGCAAGACCCAATGCGCAGGGGCAGGAAATCACCAGTACGGAGATACCCCGTGCCAGCGAAAATCCCACATCCTTGCCCACCAGCAGCCATACGACAGTGGTGATAATGGCAAGGGTAATAACCACGGGCACGAAAACGCCGGAAACCTTGTCGGCAACCTTGGCAATGGGCGCCTTGGTGGCGGCGGCGTCGGATACCATTTTAATGATCTGGGACAGAGTGGTGTCCTTTCCGACGCGAGTAGCACGGCAGCGAACATAACCGGAACGGTTGATGGTGGCGGCAGAGACCTTTGCACCCACGGTTTTGTCCACCGGAATGCTCTCGCCGGTGAGGGCGGACTCATCCACGGCACAGCTGCCCTCCAGAATCACGCCGTCCACGGGAATGCTGTCGCCGGAACGGACCACAAATACATCGCCCTGGGACACCTGACCGATGGGCACCACCTGCTCCTGCCCGTCCACCAGCAGTGTGGCGGTTTTGGGGGAGAGGTTCATGAGGTTTTTCAGGGCGTCGGTGGTTTTGCCCTTGCTGTGGGCTTCCAGCATTTTGCCCACGGTAATCAGCGTGAGGATCATGGCGGCGGATTCAAAATAGAATTCGTCCATCCAGCCCATCACCGCTTCCATATCCCCGGCGACCTGAGCGGCAGTCATGGCGTAGAGGGAATAGGTGCTGTAGACAAAGGCGGCGGTTGCGCCCAGCGCCACCAGTGTGTCCATATTGGGGGCACGGTGGGCAAGACTGGTAAAGCCGCTGACGAAGAACTTCTGGTTAATGACCATGACCATGGCGGTGAGCAGCAGCTCGGTCAGACCCATGGCAACATGATTACCTGCTAAGAATCCCGGTAGCGGCCAGTTCCACATCATATGTCCCATGGTGATATACATTAGGGGCAGCAGCAGGCACAGGGATGCGATTAGCCGCTTTTGGAGCTTTGGCGTTTCGTGGTCCGTTAGATCCGCTGCGGTAGTGGCTTCCTCCTCTCTGACGCCTGCCAGGGAGGCTCCATAGCCTGCCTTTTCCACGGCTGCAATCACAGCCTGGGGGGAGGCAGTGCCCTCAACGCTCATGGCGTTGGTGAGCAGGCTGACCGTGACAGAGGAAACGCCGTCCACTGCCTTTACCGCCTTTTCCACATGAGAAGAGCAGGCGGCACAGGTCATGCCCGTTACATGATATTGCTCCATTTTAAGCTCCTTTTACTTGTCCATGATTTTGGACAGAATGCCAATGACTTCATCGATTTTTTCACTGCCGTGACCGTGTTCCGCGGCTTCCAGTACGCAATGGTTCATGTGCTGCTTGAGAATCAGCAGATTTGCGCGCTTGAGCATGGCGGAGGCGGCAAGAATTTGGTTGGAGATGTCGATGCAGTAGCGCCCGTCCTCGATCATTTTGATAATACCGTCGATTTGCCCCCGGGCAGTTTTCAGCGCCTGAAGTGCCTGCTGCTTTTCCTGATTCATAGATGGCGGCTCCTTTCAATTGTGATGAATTCCGCCGGGAGAAGCATGGACTAACACCCCTCCCCCGGGGGGTGTCTTCATCCTATCACGAATCAACCCCCTTGTCAAGTAGGCTGATTCGATGTTCTTGCACTTTTGATCGGGATATGCTATGCTCATACCATCGAAACAGAAATGAGGCATACGGATGAGACTACTGATTATTCGCCACGGCGATCCGGATTATGAAAAGGATTCCCTGACCCCAACCGGCTGGCGGGAGGCGGAGATGCTGGCAAACCGCCTGAGAACCATGGACATTGCGGCGTTTTATGTATCACCCCTTGGACGGGCAAAGGATACTGCGGCACCGACGCTAAGTAGGATGTGCCGAAGCGCGGAGACTCTGGATTGGCTCCGGGAATTTCCGCCCCATCGGATGGATGCGGACATCGGCAGGCAGACGCCGCTGTGGGACTGGCTGCCGGGCACCTGGACCAAAGAACCGCGATTTTATGACAAAGATGCCTGGTATCAGGTGCCGGTGATGGAGCAGGCGGGAGCCGAGGAGGAATACCGCCGGGTAACGGCGGGACTGGACGCGCTGCTGGAACGGCACGGCTATCGGCGAAACGGCATGATTTATGATGCGATACAGCCAAATCGGGATACCATTGCGCTGTTTTGCCATTTTGGACTGGAATGCGTACTGCTGAGCCATTTAATTGGAGCAAGTCCCATGGTGCTGTGGCATGGAACCTGTGCGGCGCCTACTTCTGTTACCACGGTGATGACGGAGGAACGGCGGCAGGGAATCGCGTCCTTCCGAATCAGCAGCTTTGGGGATGTGAGCCATTTGTTGGAGGCTGGAGAGAAACCGTCCTTTTCCGCACGATTCTGCGAAACCTGGGACTGCCAGGCGGAGCGCCATGATTAAAAAGGGGGATCATACCATGCCGGGAATCAATACGACCCTGGGCTATATCGAGCAAAACGGCTGCTATCTGATGCTCCATCGGGTGAAAAAGGTAAACGATCTGAATCACGACAAGTGGATCGGCATCGGCGGAAAGTTTGAGGACAAGGAAAGTCCGGAGGAATGTATGCTCCGGGAGACGTTGGAGGAAACCGGGCTGACGCTGATCCATATGGAATACCGGGGCATTGTGACCTTTGTTTCCGACCAATATGAAACGGAATACATGCATTTGTTTTGGGCGGATCAGTTTACCGGCGAGCTCCGGGAATGCGATGAGGGCGTTCTGGAATGGATTCCCAAGGAAAAGCTCCGGGAAATTCCCAAATGGGAGGGGGACGATATTTTCCTTGACCTGCTGGAACGGAGGATTCCGTTTTTCTCCCTGAAGCTCCGTTATCAGGGAGACGTGCTGGCGGAGGCGGTGCTCAACGGAACGCCGCTGCCTACGCGGGGCAGCAAGGAGTAGTGTGTCCAACGGGAAGGATGCCCGAAAAATGGGCGACTATTCACAGAAATTTCACGCTTCCCGGGAAATTTGCATTATAATGTAGAAGAAATCAAACTGAACATTCATTTGGCAGAAAAAATAGAACGAGGAACGGAGGAACTTGTATGGCACATACGGTTTTGATTGTAGAGGACGACCCTAATATTGCCGATCTTCTGCATCTCTATTTGGAAAAGGACGGCTACACCACCGAGATTGCGCCGGACGGCGGCAAAGCGGTGGAAAAGTTTCGGCAGCTTCAGCCGGATCTGGTGCTGCTGGACGTGATGCTTCCGGTGATGGACGGCTGGGAAGTGCTTCGGACCATTCGTCAGGAGTCCAAGACCCCGGTGATTATGCTCACTGCAAAGGGGGAAACCACCGACAAGGTCAACGGTCTGAAAATGGGCGCTGACGACTACATCACAAAGCCCTTTGAGGCAAAAGAGGTGCTGGCGCGGGTAGAGGCAGTGCTGCGCCGTACCACCGGAGCAGCGCCTACCTCCCGGCGGCTGGTGTTTGATAAGCTGGTCATCGACATGGATGCCTTTGAACTGATTGTAGACGGCAAAAAGGTGGACACGCCTCCCAAGGAGATGGAGCTTTTATATCATCTGGCTTCCAGTCCCAATCGGGTGTACACCCGGAATCAGCTGCTGGACGAGGTCTGGGGCTTTGACTATTTCGGCGACAGCCGTACCGTCGATGTCCACGTCAAGCGCCTGCGCGAAAAGCTCGAGGGCGTGTCGGACAAGTGGAGCCTCAAGACGGTCTGGGGCGTCGGGTATAAATTCGAGGTCCTGTAAGCATGAAAACAACGTTCAGCCGGCAGTTCGCCCTCATCGCGGCGCTGCTGCTGATCCCGGCCGTCGTGCATGCGGATGTGGGCAATTCGTTTTCAGGAGGATCCGGCTATAGCGGCGGAGGATACAGCGGCGGAGGATATTCCGGCGGCTCTGGCCTTGGCGGCATGTTCTTCTTCATGAACGTCTCAATGAACTGAACAAGTGCTGCAATGATCAGGATAAATACGATTGTCTGCAAATACTCCATACCTGAAGGAACAAGGATGAATTTGTAGATCAGTCCGGTAACGAAGGAAGACAATGTAATAACGAATACAAGGGCTCCACCCATTCCGACTGCAGTCTCGGTCTTTTTGGAAACACCAAAGAAAGGACAGAGACCAAGGAACTGGCTCAGTACTACGTTATGGACAATGGCAGAGCTGACAAGGATAATTAATAATTCTTTCATGCCTGTTTGCCTCCTTTACACATAGTATTGCTGCAGGAATCACAGCCTGAGCAGCAATTGCATCCTTCACTCGGGTCTATTCCG
>CAJKNS010000185.1 GCA_905201305.1 uncultured Eubacteriales bacterium | reverse complement strand
ATAGGCAAGCCGGGCGCCGTCGATATAAAGGGGCAGCCGGTGCTTCCGGCAAACGTCGTGAATCGCGGTCAGCTCCGCAAGAGAGTACAGCGTGCCGTATTCCGTGGGCTGGGAGAGATAGACCATGCCGGGCATCACCGTGTGCTCCCGATTGGCATCGCCATTGTAAACATCCATGGCATGGGCGATGGCTTCTGCGGAGATTTTTCCCAGCTGATGGGGCAGCGTCAGAACCTTATGTCCGCCAAACTCAATGGCGCCGGCTTCGTGGGTGCTGATATGCCCGGTTTCGGCGCAGAGGACACCTTGATAGGACCGAAGCAGGGCATCGATGACCGTGGCGTTGGTCTGGGTACCGCCGACCAGAAAATAAACTGCGGCATCGGGACACCGGCAGGCGGCGCGGATTTTCTCCTTTGCGCTGTCGCAATAGGGATCAAAGCCGTAGCCCTCGGTTTTCTCCAGATTGCTTTCCGTAAGCGCGCTTAGAATGGACGGGTGGGCGCCCTCCATATAGTCGGAGGTAAAATGCAGATGAGGCATGGAAAGGACTCCTTTTCTTTGACAGAATTCACCCGATATTATACAATAAACGGACATGGGATGCAACGGTGCAACAAGGTTTACACTGGCAGGGATCCGTGGTATAATGATATCAACTATGGTCTTTGACCGTCATTGGGAAAGGAAAACGGAACTATGGAAAAACTCATCGATCTGATCTCCGGACAGGTATCCGCCGCGTTTGAGAAAGCCGGTTATGCGCCGGAGCTTGGGCGGGTCAGCGTATCGGCACGTCCGGATTTGTGCGAATATCAGTGCAACGGCAGCATGAAGGCTGCAAAGCAATATCATAAAGCCCCCATTCAGATTGCCGAAGAGGCTGTGGCGCTTCTCCAGGGCAATCCTGCGTTTTCGTCGGTGGAGGCGGTAAAGCCCGGCTTTATCAACCTGCGTCTGGCGCCGGAATATGTGGCGGCATATCTTCGCGATATGTCCAAGGCGGAAAAGTTCGGACTCCAGGGAGAAGAGAAGCCCAAAACCGTAATCATTGACTATGGCGGAGCCAACGTTGCAAAGCCCCTGCACGTTGGGCATATTCGTCCTGCCATTATTGGCGAAGCGGTCAAGCGCATTGAGCGGTATATGGGCAACCGGGTGATCGGCGACGTACACCTGGGCGATTGGGGACTCCAGATGGGGCTGATTATTGAGGGCATTCGGGACCGTCAGCCGGAGCTTCCCTATTTTGATCCGGACTTTCAGGGAGAATATCCCACGGAGCCGCCCTTTACCATCTCTGAGCTGGAGCAGATTTATCCCGCTGCCTCCGCAAAGAGCAAGGAGGACCCGGAATTCTCTGCCCGGGCACATGAGGCAACCCTGAAGCTCCAGCAGGGAGATCGGGGCTATATGGCAATCTGGCGCCATGTGATGAACGTGTCCGTGACGGATTTGAAGAAAAACTACAAAAATCTCAACGTGGAATTCGACCTTTGGAAGGGCGAAAGTGACGCCGAGCCCTATATTGCCGACATGGTCAAGTATCTGAAGGACGGCGGCTATGCGGTGGAGAGCCAGGGCGCCCTGGTGGTCAATGTCCAGGAGCCTGAGGACAAGAAGGAAATTCCACCCTGCATTATCCTCAAGTCCGACGGTGCGACCCTCTATGCCACCACCGATCTTGCCACGCTGGTGCAGCGGGAGCAGGACTATCATCCCGACAAGGTGCTCTATGTGGTGGACAAGCGGCAGGCGCTGCATTTTGAGCAGGTGTTCCGTACCGCAAAGAAGTCTCATATTGTGCCCGAAAGCACCCGGCTTCAGTTCCTGGGCTTCGGCACCATGAATGGCAAGGACGGAAAGCCCTTTAAGACCCGTTCCGGCGGCGTCATGCGGCTGGAGTATCTGATCTCCGAAATTACCGACACCGTCAAGCAGCGGATTCTGGAGAACAACATCATCACCGGCGACGCGGTGGATGAGATTGCGGGCATCATTGCGGTGGCAGCCCTGAAATACGGCGACCTTTCCAACCTTGCCACCAAGGACTATGCCTTTGATATGGATCGGTTCTCCGCCTTTGAGGGCAACACCGGACCCTATATTCTCTATACCATCGTGCGGATCAAGTCCATCCTGTCCAAATATCAGGAGAAGACCGGGAACGATCCCATGGCGGCGGAGCTGCTGCCTGCCCAGAACCAGATTGAGAAGGACCTGATGCTCCAGATCAGCCGGTTTGCGGACAACATCCAGCTTGCTTATCGGGACACCCAGCCCAATGTGCTGTGCGCGTATATCTATGATCTCTGCTGCGCGGTGAACCGGTTCTACCATGAAACCCGGATCCTCACCGAGACAGACGAAACGCGGCAGCAGGGCTACATTGCCCTTATCACGCTGGCAAAGCGGGTGCTGGAAACCTGCATTGACCTTCTGGGCTTTAAAGCCCCGGAGAAGATGTAAGCCTTGCGCTATTCTGCGGTAAAGCAGGGACGGTTTTTAAGCCGTCCCAACCGATTCATTGCCCATGTGGAAATGGACGGGAAAACGGAGATTTGCCATGTGAAAAATACCGGACGCTGCCGGGAGCTGCTGATTCCCGGGGCAAGGGTCTGGTGTGCAGAAGCGGAAAACCCCAACCGGAAAACCGCCTATGATCTGATTGCGGTGGAAAAGGGAACCTATCTTGTGAACATGGACTCCCAGGCGCCCAATCAGGCGGTGGGAGAGTGGCTCCGAAATGGCGGATTGGGAAACGCCCAGGTGGTTCTGCCGGAGCAGCGATTTCATGATTCCCGGTTTGACTTCTATCTGGAGCGGGACGGCAAGCCCATGTTTTTAGAGGTCAAGGGCGTGACGCTGGAGGAAAACGGAGTTTGCCGTTTCCCGGATGCACCCACTCAGCGCGGGGCAAGGCATCTCCGGGAGCTGACGCTTGCCAGGGAGCAGGGCTATGATGCGGCGGTGCTGTTTGTGATCCAGATGGCGCCGGTGCGATATCTGACGCCCAACGATGGGACAGATCCTGAATTTGGCAAAGCCCTGCGGGAGGCAGCGGCAAAGGGCGTTGCGGTGCTGGCAGTGGACTGCGTGGTAACGCCGGATACCATGACCATTGGAAATCCCGTGGCAGTACATTTATAAAATGAAAGAAAAGGACAGTACCGACCCAAATCGGTACTGTCCTTTTTTATGGCTCCATGGGCTCCTCCGGCAGGTTGGGACACTGGAGCTGGGAGATATCGTCAATGGGAACTTGTGTGCCGTCAACCAGCAGGAGCCGACGCTCCAGCGGTTCCAGCCGGCGCAGAGAAGCGCTTATGGTGCGGTATTCGCCGCCGTCCTTTTTTCGGTCCGGAACAAAGTAGGTGACAATCACCGGGGGCTGCTCCGATAGATGCGCCTGCAAATATTGCAGCACACCGTCAATGGACGCCTTTTCCTCCTCGCTCGGCTCAATCCTGCCCTGGGTCAGCCGTGCGGTTTCCCGGACGGCAGCCTCATAGCCTGTGAGCGCGGCAAAGGGGGAGAATTGGGCGGCACGGTCTGCCCGGGACATGGGGGGATGCTTGGCGGAAACCGGACGGCAACCGTGCAGAATATCGTCATAGGGTCCGGACATTGGTCTGACTCCTTTCCTGGTTATGCTTTGTGACCGCCGATTTGCCCGTTGCGCTGCCGGGCAGTGGCGCCTTCCTTGAAATTCATGCCCTTGAGAATGGCGTTTTTGCCGTATTTCTTCCGGATGGAGAGCATGGCTTCCTGCATTTTCTCCTCCCGGGCAAGGGCTTCCTGCTTGGCTTCCTCGGTAGCGGGATCAGTAAACAGGTCCAGCTGCCGGTAATCGTCTGCTCCGGCGGTTTTCGCGTCCGCTAAACGGCAGGCAGTGACATAAATTCGCCGTACCAGCAGCTCCGGATTCACAATCCGGTCAAACAACGCCGTGACAGCCTCCATAATCTCGCGGGTAGAGGAGGAATAGCCGGGAAGAGTGGCAGTTCCATGGGCATGCTTGGGGATTTTGCGCCCATAGCCGTCGGTGGTAACGGGACCGTGATATTTGGCACGGCGCTGGGGATCGGTGAGGTTTTCAATGTCATAGCCAACGGTCAGGGTCAACTGCGGGGTCTTGAGCCCCTGGTCCACCAGATCCATCACCAGTAAATCGGTCATCTCCTGGGTGACCAGCCGGGCTTTGTCAAAGGGATAGGGAGTCTGGAGTACCTGACCGGAGCTGGCGCTGCTGGTTTGGGGCTGATAGGACTTGATATCTGCAATGGTGCAGGGCTCATAGCCCCAGGCGTGGTCGATGAGCAGCTCCGCATTGACGCCGAAGAGCTTGTAGAGCAGCTCCTCATTGTAAAAATCGTTAGGACCACCCAGAGAGCACCGGGCGATATCCCCCATGGTATACAGCCCCTTTTCCTGGAGCTTTTTTGCATAGCCCTTGCCCACCCGCCAAAAATCCGTCAGCGGACGGTGGGTCCAGAGCATTTTTCGGTAGCTCAGCTCATCCAACTGGGCAATCCGGACGCCAAATCGGTCCGGGGCAATGTGCTTTGCGCCGATGTCCATGGCGATTTTGGCAAGGTATAGATTGGTACCGATTCCGGCGGTGGCAGTGATGCCGGTGGAGGAAAGCACGTCCAAAATCATGGTTCGGGCAAACGCCCGGGGGGATTGATGATAGGTGGAGAGATAGTTGGTGGCATCGATGAACACCTCGTCAATGGAATAGACATGAATATCCTCCGGGGCAACGTATTTGAGGTAGATCTGATAAATCTGAGTGCTGATTTTCATATAGCGTGCCATCTGCGGAGGTGCGGCAATGTAGCCAAGGGCAAGGGACGGCTGTTCCGACAGCTCTTTCGCGCTGGTGGAGGAGCCGGTAAGCTGATGCCTCGGCGCAAATCTAGTGCGCTGATTGTTGATCTCTTTGACCCGCTGCACCACCTCAAACAGCCGTGCCCGTCCGGAGATGCCATATGCCTTCAGGGAAGGGGATACCGCCAGACAGATGGTCTTTTCGGTGCGGCTTTCGTCGGCAACCACCAGATTGGTGTCCATGGGATCAAGC
>CAJKNS010000184.1 GCA_905201305.1 uncultured Eubacteriales bacterium | reverse complement strand
TTGAAGGCATCCATAAAGTTGATGTAGCCCGGGCGGCCGTTCAGCACGGTCACCGGCAAATCGCCGCCGTCCTCCATAAACAGCCGTGAGGGCTTCTGGTTGGGGTTGCAGCCGTATTTCAGTGCAAGTTCTTTCATTGTGATCCTCCGCTCAAACGTTCTTGTTGATGATCTTGTCCGTGGTTTTACCGCTTTCCAGATCAATATACCGGACAAACAGCGAAACCTTATTGTCCTCGTTCAGGTTCTCCCAGATTTCCTTTGCCAGCGTCCCGGCGTCAGGAGCAGTAAGCGCCACACGGCGGGGCTCGCCCTCAAAGGAAGGAAGCGGATTGAGATTCTCCTGATAGGTGTGGATGAATCGTCCCTCGCCGGGCAGCGGATTGTCGTAGCCGAAGAAATAGCGGTGGTTGCAGCTGGGGTCCCCATCGGCGCTCTTTAAAATGGACAGGGCAAAGGCTCCGTTTTTGTGGAGCAGACCGGAGATTCTGGGGGTATAGTTGGGGGGATCGGGCTCAAAGCAGCGGACTCTCAGCGCCTGGGCAAACACCTTGCCCGCCAGGATACCGTCCCGCACGGTGTCGGTCTGATCGCCGTTGGTGACCACGGTGTCGCCGGTTTTTTCCACATAGCGCACCGGATGATAGATAATCAGGCTGGGGTCCTCCATTTTGCTGGGGTCAAAGGCTTCGGTCATAATGCCGTTGTCCTCCTCCACAGGAGTGAACACACGGTTCCGGCTGTTGGCGCTGCGTCCCATGATGAAATAGGCAATCACGGCGCTTTTGTTGTCGGCGCTGCGTCCCAGCAAAATGCCTCTGCCGGGGTAGGAATGCTCCCGCAAATACGCGCTGAGGTCAATGATCTTCATAAGCATGCTCCTTTAATCAAATATTCCCGGAGGCGAAAACGAAAAAATGCCGCACTCGTCCCAGGGCAGGCGCCCAGACGGTCGGCATTCACAGGGTCACACTCCATGTGGTTCTTCCACTTCCGTCAGTTGTATGACCAGAGGTATCATACAATATTTCGGTCCGATTTGTCAAGGGGAGCCGAATGTCCCAAAAACACGTCAAAAATCCGCTCCATATCATTTGCAAGTTTGTTCAGATTTACTTGCAGCTGACGCCTAGACATCCCATGGTTTCTTTGATACAATAAAGCGGTATCGAATTGGGGTTAGTCCCTTCTATTTTCAGCACTCACTATTTCCAGGGCAATACCGATGCTGCCCGATACAAAAAGGATGAAAAAAAAATGAAAACACCGTTTGTGACCAAAGAGGAGATTCAGGAGATTGCAAAAACCTACCCCACCCCCTTCCATATCTATGATGAAAAGGGCATCCGGGAAAACGCCCGGAAGGTGATGCAGGCTTTTTCCTGGAATCCCGGCTTTAAAGAATACTTTGCCGTAAAAGCCACCCCCAACCCCACCATTCTGAAAATCCTCCGGGAGGAGGGCTGCGGCACCGACTGCTCGTCCCTGACGGAGCTGATGATGTCCGATCGCTGCGGCTTTACCGGCAGCGAGATCATGTTCTCCTCCAACGAAACCCCTGCCTGCGAATTTGAGCTGGCGGCAAAGCTGGGGGCAACCATCAATCTCGATGATTTCACCCACATTGACTTTTTAAAGGACACCATCGGCTATATCCCCGAAACCATCTCCTGCCGGTATAATCCCGGCGGCACCTTCCAGCTGTCCTCCTCCAAGGAGGGCTTCCAGGTGATGGACAACCCCGGGGACGCCAAATACGGCTTTACCACCCAGCAGCTCTATGAGGGCTTCAAAAAGCTCAAGGCGATGGGCGCAAAGCATTTCGGCATCCATGCGTTCCTTGCCTCCAACACCATCTCCAACGACTACTACCCCGCCCTCGCAGGCATTCTGTTCAAGCTGGCGGTGGATCTCCAGGAGAAGACCGGCTGCCATATTGCGTTCATCAATCTCTCCGGCGGTGTGGGCGTGCCCTACCGTCCCGATCAGCCGGAAAACGACATTCTTGCCATCGGCGAGGGGGTCCGGAAGCAGTATGAGGAGATTCTGGTGCCCGCAGGCATGGGCGATGTAAAGCTGCTTACCGAAATGGGTCGGTTTATGCTGGCGCCCTACGGCGCACTGGTGACCCAGGCGATCCACGAAAAGCACACCTATAAGGAGTATATCGGTGTAGACGCCTGCGCTGCCAACCTGATGCGTCCTGCCATGTACGGTGCCTATCACCACATCACCGTGCTGGGCAAGGAAACTGCCCCCTGCGACCACAAGTATGACGTGGTAGGCGGTCTGTGCGAGAACAACGATAAGTTTGCCATTGACCGGATGCTGCCAAAAATCGACATGGGCGACTATCTCTATCTCCACGACACCGGCGCCCACGGCTTCTCCATGGGCTATCAGTACAATGGTCGCCTGCGCAGCGCCGAGCTGCTGAAAAAGGAGGACGGCACCATCCAGATGATCCGCCGCGCCGAAACCCCCGACGACTATTTTGCCACTCTGGTTTGGTAAATTTTCAAACAGAAAAAACCGCGTACAGTTCCGTTCTGTGCGCGGTTTTCTTGCGGTCCGCATTTTATTGGAGTTTTTACAAAAATCGTTCCATTTTTCTGTATTTCGTGGTATCATTTGATTACAATCAAGGAAACCTGTGTGTTTACCCGCTATAATGACTTTGAAACACAGCAATCTGCACCGAAAATCTCCCTGTGCAACGCACTGTGGCATTCGTCCAATTAGATTTTCTCTAATCGGATGCAGTAAATCCGTCAATTATAAGGATATTTTCCAGGGGAGAATTGGCGAAAAGCGGTTGTTTACGCAAGAAATCGGGTTGTTTACGCACGTCCTCTGGACGCGGCGGCATTTGTTTTATAAAATTAACAATGAATCCGGAGGTTCGTTGGCTTCCGCACATCATCCCGAAAGGACTGTTTTGTTTCTTATGATACATGCGCCCACAGAAGCAGAGATTGCCGCCCTGCTCCAGCTGAAAAGTCCGGAGCTCTGCCAGACCATTGCCGGAATGTCCCGGTACATTCCATTTTCGAACAACGAGTCCGTCCTCTCCATCGGTCAGAACACCCCTCGGATGCTGTTTCTGGTGAATGGGATCGCCCGCTTCTACTATATGGATCCCAATGGACGGGAGCTGACCCAGTGCTTCTGCACCATTCCCGGTGTTCCCCTGATGGGAAACATCAACACCGCAAGCAGCTTGTCCGGCGCCCATGCGGTGGGCAAAATGACGGCGCTGGAGATTCCGATGGACAAGGTTTCCGCCTTAGCCGCCACACAGCCTGAGCTCATGGCATGCTATTGCCGGATTCTCAACCAGGCGCTGCTTTACCATATGGAAATCGCCGTGATGCTTCGATGCACCACCCCCCAGCAGCGGTATCAGTGGCTGTGCCACCGGCAGCCCCAGGTGGTGGCTTGTGCACAAAAGCGCCACATCGCCTCATTTCTGGGCGTCACCCCCGAGACCTATAGCCGGCTGCTTGGCAAAAATCCTGCGGCGCCGTCAGTCGCCAATGAGATTCCCACCATGTACGACGCCGTTGAAGACCGCACAACCACCTTCCTTTGGGACCAGGTGAAGAAGTCCCAGTTCCCCCCCGATAATTATTGAATCCATCCACGATTGGAGTGAACGCCCATGTTGGTTCGTGAATTACTTACCCTGGAGGCACTGCAGCCCATTTCCACCGTCACCGGTGAAACGGGACTGGATGCCGCTTTGAAGGATGTGGTGCTTCTGGAGTACGACAGCCTTCAGCAGCCCCGTCCCAAGGACTATTACCGGGATGACTTTATCATCTCCACCCTGTTTTCCGCCAAGGATAACCCCGACGCCCTTTATCTCATGGTTTCTCAGCTCATTGCCCTGGGGGCAGCGGGACTTGCCTATAAGTCCGTGTATTTCAAAACGATCCCCCAGCGGGTGATTGAGCTGGCGCAGGCACACCAGTTTCCGATTCTCAAATTCGACGGACTGTATATCGAGGACGTGATTTTAACCATCAGTGACAGCATGCGCATGCGGCAGGAGTTTTCCATGTATGAAGATCCGCTGTTTCAGCTGCTCCGAGGTACCACGGAAAGTCTGGGGATCGAATCTCTGTGTCTCCAGATGAACCCCAACCGAAAAAAGTACATGTGCGCAGTCTATGTCCACTCCACGGATCTCACCAGCAACTGGAGCGCAACCCTTCGGAACGTCCTCCAGCTCCGCAGCAGCCGCCATATCATCTCCAGCTATCGCTTCTTGCAGTTCCGCCGGGGGTTCTTCATCCTCTGCAACGACACCCAGCCTCTGAATCCCGCCACCTTGGGGCAGGACATTCTGTCGCTGTTTGATTCGCTTGGGGTGGAGCGCAGCGGTCTTTGCTTTGGCATCGGCAGCGTCCAGCAGCGTTCGGGAGACTTTGACCGGGTGATTCGCGACGCCTTTGATGCGCTGCTCTATGCCCTGATGCAGAAAAAGACCGTTGTTACATTGGACGAGCTCCGGCTGTATCAGTGCATTTTCCCCTTGGTGCGGGACAAAACCACCCGGGCAATGATGGCCGCCATGATTGCCCGTCTGGAGGACTATGACCGTGAAAGCTCCTCGGGCTGTCTGGTTGCCACCCTGGATGCCTACAGCAAAACCGGCTACAGCATCCCCGCCACCGCAGCCCTACTCCAGCAGCATCCCAACACCATCCGCTACCGGCTGAAAAAGATCACGGAGTTGACCTGCGGCAAGCCCGAAGAGGAGCATGGACTGTTCCTGCTGGGGGAATTCCGGAAGATGGATGCGCTGAGTTCTGCGATTTTTTGAGGCAGCAGCTTTTATGCCGCCGAATTATGCGGTATTCCCTTGTTTTCCAAGTTTTTATTTTTGAAATCTATTGCAAAGCCGAATTGCTTGTCAGGAGCAGTTCGGCTTTTTTCGTCTTGCCATGCCAACGATCCACAGAATATCGCTTCTGGTCAAAGCGCCGGTGAGCAGAATAACCGCGCCGTAGACCCCCAGAAATACCCCGCAGCCCAGCAGCACCCCCGGAAGCCCGGCGGAAACAGGTACGGTCCGGAGCGCCAGCAGCCCCGCTCCCCCTGCCAGCGCCGCCTTGACC
>CAJKNS010000183.1 GCA_905201305.1 uncultured Eubacteriales bacterium | reverse complement strand
CGCCGGCGTCTGGGTGGTTATTATGCTGGCGATTGCACTGGTGATTATCATGGTCATCAATTACCTATCCGGCGGCAAGAACCGGAAGCAGAATCGGTGGTGAGCCTATGTCAATCGAAGTAAATATCAAGAAAAACCTCGGCAGCTTTCATCTGGACGTTGCTTTTTTTCAGGAGAGCGGCGTTCTGGCACTGCTGGGCGGCTCCGGCTGCGGAAAAAGTATGACGCTCCGGTGCATTGCCGGCATCGAAACCCCGGATTCCGGAAAAATTGTCATAAATGGCGTGACCGTGTTCGATTCCGAGAAAAGAATCAACCTGCCGCCGCAGCAGCGTCAGGTAGGTCTATTGTTCCAGAACTATGCCCTGTTCCCCAACATGACCGTGGAGGAAAACATTCTCTGCGGACTGCGGGAAAAGCGCAGCAAAGAGGAAAATGCGGCACTGGCTGCCGAATACATCCGCAAATTCCACCTGGAGGGGCTGGAAAAGCATACCCCCTCTCAGCTCTCCGGCGGTCAGAAGCAGCGCTGTGCTCTGGCGCGGATGCTCATTGGCCGTCCCGGTCTTCTGATGCTGGACGAGCCCTTCTCCGCGCTGGATTCCTATCTCCGCTGGGAGCTGGAACGGGAGCTGCTCAATACGCTCCGGGAATATGACGGCACCGTTTTGTTTGTCTCCCATGACCGGGACGAGGTCTACCGGATTTCAGACCGGATTGCGGTCTATCAGAACGGCGCCATTGACGTCATTGGCGACAAGTGGGAGCTGTTCCGTCAGCCTGTTACCTGTATTGCCGCTGTGCTCACCGGCTGCAAAAACGTCGCAGAAGCCAGCTATTCTGACACCGCCGTTACCGTATCCCAGTGGGGGCTGACCCTGCCGCTGCCCTCGGACGGACTGCCGGACGGCGTTACCCATCTGGGCATTCGCGCCAGAAAAATGCAGCCCGCTTCCGCACCCGGTCCTCGCTGCTTCCGGTATACCATTGCAGAGGAAATCGACGGCGCGTTCTCCGATATTCTTATGATCCGGCTGGAGGGCGGCACCGCATTGATGCGCTGGGAAATCACCAAGGATGTTCACGCTGCCATGCAGGACGGTCCCAAGCTCATTGAAATTCCGGAGGATGCCGTGCTGTATCTGCGTCCCTGACCCTCGCTGCAAAAATCCCCATGCCAACGGCATGGGGATCCTTTTTTATTTCCAGACGGTCTTTTTCAGCTCATTATACAGCGCAAGTCCCTTTTCCTGACCCAGCTGCTTTCTCAGGGTATTGCAGAGCACCTGGCGCTTATTGGCAACAATCAGCTCTTTCAGGGTATTCTCCTGGAGCTGGGGATACGGCGCAATCAGCCGCGGCAGCTGCTCCAGATTATGCCCCTCTTGCTTGGGTGCAGGCGTCTTCCGTGACTTTTCCCCGCCATTTCGCTTCTGCTGGGGCTGATTGCGGGTGGGCTGCTTGGGCTCCGGCTTTTTCTCCGCCTTAGGCTCCTGTGCTTCCGGCTTTTTGCCCTGCTTGGGCTCCGCTTTGGGTTCCGCCTTGGCTTCCTGCTTATGCTCAGAAACCTGCTCCGGCTTGGATTCCCTGGGCTTTTCCGTTTTCGCTTCCGCAGGCTTGTTCTCGCGCGGTTTTTCCTGCTTTGGCAGCTTGCTTTCCTGCATTTTTTCCTGCTTCGGCGGCTTATTCTCCTGGGGTTTTTGCCAGAAGCTGCTGCTATAGCGTTCGCTGGCAGCAGGCTTTTCCTCGGGCTTTGGTGCCGCCGGTTTCTCCGGCTTTTTCTCAGATACAGCCGGGTTTTCCTCCGGCTTTGGTGCCGGTTTCTCCGCCGGTTTTTCAGCCGGATTTATTTTTTCCTGCTTCGGCTGCTCTGCTTCCGTTTCACGACCGGTCTTTCCGTTCTCCTGTCCATTGTGGCTCTTTCCACGGTTCCGGTGGAATCGGGTGCGGCCACGATAGCTCCTCCGATTGCTGCCCGGCTCCGGCTCTTCCAGAGACTCCAGCGGTTCCGGCTCTGCTGCTTGCACCTCTGCAGCCGGAGATGCCGTTTCCGCAGCAGGCATTTCCGGCTGTGCAGTAGGCTCCACAGGGGTTTCTGCCGGGATCTCAGCAGCTTTCAGCTCCAGCACAGGCTCCGTCACTGCCCGCAGCATTTCCGGCGCAGGAACCGGCACCGGCGTTTCAGGTACTTCCGCAGAACTCACTGTCTCCTGGACTGTCTCCTGTGCCTGAGGCTCCTCTGCCAGCGCCGCCTTCTCCTGACGAATGCGCTCCAGCCGGACTGCTGCCCGAATGGTTTCCACGCATTTGACCCTGGGCTTGCCGTCGTTGACTGCCCAGAAATTCGCCACATGACGGTAGCCCATATCTCTGGACACAATGTAATAGCTCCGCTCGGCGGCTCCGGTACCGATTAAGTATCCCAGCCACGTGGAAATCTGATGGTCCAGCGCGTTCTTTCCGCCGACGCTGACCTCAAAATAGCTGAGATGGCAGGTGCTCTTTCCAATGAGAATGTGCATTTTCATGCTCAGTCGATTGGAGTTGGTGCTGTAAAAGATGATCACCTGATCCTCCGGGGACAGATAGGTGATGCCGCTGAGTCCCTCAGAGGCTACATTTTCAAAATCAATCAGATAAATATCGCGCATAGATGCGTCTCCTTTGGTTGCTGCTTCGCAATTATCCCAGCTGCACCAGGCGCACCATAATGGTTGCGGCTTCTGCCCGCTTTGTGCCAGCCTTCGGGTCGAATCTGTCGTCGCCCACGCCATTTACCAGTCCAATCCCTGCGCAGTAGGCAACATGCTCCTTGGCATATCCGTCAATCTGGCTTTCATCGGCAAAGGTTACGGTCTTTGTGGGATAGGTTACTCCCTGCTTCTGAAGATAGCGGGACATGATCGTGCAAAATTCCTCTCTGGTTACCGCCTGATTGGGCAGAAATGTGCCGTCGGGATAGCCGCTGACATAGCCGTTTTCCTTTGCCCAGCTAACAGCCGGAGCATACCATGCGCCTGCTGCCACATCGGGAAATCCGGAAGCCGCACTGCCGCTGAGGTCCGCTTCGGCATAGTTTGCCAGTACCTGCACCAGCTCTGCCCGGGTCAGGGAATTTTGCGGCAGGAACGTCCCGTCGCCATTTCCCCGCATGATGCCAAGCTCATTTGCCACCATCACATAGTCGTAGTACCATGCGCCTGCGGAAACATCGGTATACATCGGGCTTTTCGCATCCTTCATAAACAGCTGCGACTCCGATGCCCGGCGCTTTTTCAGCCCTTCCAGCACATTGCCGCTGCCATCCTTGACCCAGGTGCCGAACGCCTCGGACACCCGGGACTCGGTCCATGTGCTGGGGTCGTCCAGCAGCAGCTGCTTCAGCAGGCACCAGGTGCCGTCGGCATTCTTATAGATGGTCCAGCCAATGCCGCAGTTGTATGTAAAGTCCGCCAGAGCGTCAAACTGATTCTGATTCACCACAATGCCGTTGCTCTTTAAGAAGCCGTTGAGGTATCCCTCAATTTGCTCCAGCTCATGTTTCGTCAGCTGTTTCGCCTGCTCTCTGGTCAGGGGCTCGCAGTCCTCGCCAAACATGGCTACTGCATCTGCAAAGTTGGAGCCATAGCCGATATAAGCTACCCCGCCGTCGTAGTAACGAGTCTCCAGAAAGCCCTCATAGTACGCAATCATTTCAACAACTGCATCACTGGCAGTGAATGTGGGTACATCGGCTGCTGCCACCTGAGGGGCAATCACGTCCGCGGCATTTTCTTCGGTTTCCTGGCTATATTCTTCCATATCGGACATTTCTGTGGACCACACGCGCAGATTCTGATCGGCTGCAAAGGCAGCTGCCGTCAGCAGTCCGCAAAGTGTCAGCACAAATAATATACGAAGCAAATTAGTTTTTAGTTTCATAGTTCCTCCTGCGATTTCGCGGTTTTGTAACCATTTTGTCATTTTTATTATACATGAAATCGCAGGATTTTCAAGTGTTTTGGGTCGAATTACGAGAAATATCTCGCGTTTTAATGTGTTTTTCCGATCAAGAAATGGTTTTTTCGTCCAAATCTACCGGATCAAACCGGTATTTCTGCGTTACATCCGGATATTTTTCTCGATCCACCGGACTTAAAAACATGGAAAGCGGTCGGGCAAACACGCCATAATCTCCGTAGAGCGCCTGGTAAATCACCAGCTTTTCCCGGGTTTCCGAATGGGTTGCAACGCAAATTACCTGATAGAGCTTTCCCTTAAAGTGCCGGTATTTTTGTCCCGGCGTCACAGTTCGTTCCATCTTTCATTCCTCCAGCCACAGGGCTTCCGTTTTGGGTCGCCACACGGGATTGGGATACTTCTCTCCCCTGGCATAGCCCACCATCAGCGCGCACCGCACATGGCTTCCCTCCGGTACGCCCAGATAGCTGCGAATCTCCGGGAACCGGTCACTGACCTGGCGGAGATAGCCGCCCCAGCAGGTACCCAAGCCCTTATGTACCAGCAGCAGCTCCAGCTGTGCCATTCCCACGGCGGCATCCAGCACCGGGTTCAGGCAGTCGTCCGGACTGTGCAGCACAATCATGCAGGGGGCGCCGCAGGTCAAAAGATCCGTCCCCTTGGCAAGGAGCTTTGGAAGCTCCGGCGCTTCGCCATATTCCCGGCACAGGTCCATACAGCGGTCCCGCAGCTCCTCCACCTTATGCTTGCCCCAGACAACGGTATAGCGGAACGCCCGCTGATTTTTCCCGCTGGGCGCATAGGCTGCGGTATCAAGCGCCTGCTGCACCACTTCCTTTTCCGGCAGCCGCTCAAAAAAATGCCGAATGGACCGTCGGGAACGAATGAGATCCTCCAGCGGTTCTCCGGACAGCGCGGGATAGGTTTCCTCCACAGTGAGCTCTTCAAACCGAATTGCCTTTCTTGGACAGGTGCCGGCACAGTGCATGCACTGGATACACCGGCGGCGGGGATGAATTTCCGGTCTCTGCTCCCCGGGCACAAACACGCCCATGGGACATAGCCGCATGCAGTTACCGCAGCCAATGCAGTGTTCTTTGTCAATGTACACCATCGGTTGCCACCTCGTTTCCTGAATAATCTGTGCCGAGTCCAGCCGGCATCGGCAGGTCCTGTTCTACGCAGCGGAAGAACTCCGCCAGCAGCTC
>CAJKNS010000182.1 GCA_905201305.1 uncultured Eubacteriales bacterium | reverse complement strand
CCATTTCCAGTGCCGCCAGCATACCGGAGGCGGTGGACTCGATGTAGCCCTCTACTCCCGTCATCTGTCCTGCAAAGGCAATGTTCGGGTTCTTTCGCGCCCGGTAATATCGATCCAGCAGCCGGGGGGAATCCAGATAGGTGTTCCGGTGCATCACTCCATAGCGGAGATACTCCGCGTTTTTCAGCGCGGGAATCATGGAAAACACCCGCTTCTGCTCGGGCCAGCGGAGATGGGTCTGGAAGCCCACGATGTTATATACGGTGCCGGTACGGTTGTCCTTCCGCAGCTGTACCACCGCGTAGGGCTCCTTACCGGTTTTAGGGTCCTTCAGTCCAACGGGCTTCAGGGGACCGTAGCGCAGGGTATCCTCGCCCCGGCGTGCCATGACCTCTACAGGCATGCAGCCCTCAAAGACCTTTTTATCCTCAAACCCATGGACTGCCGCTTCCTCTGCCTGGGAAAGTTCCCGGACAAAGTCCAGATACTGCTGCCGGTCCATGGCGCAGTTGATGTAATCCGCGGTGCCCTTGTCATAGCGGGAGGCAAACCAGCAGTGATCCATGTCCAGAGACTCGAAACTCACCAGCGGTGCTGCCGCGTCATAGAAATTCAGTCCCTTTGCGCCGCCGAAAAATTCGGAGATGGCGTCCGCCATGGCATCGGAGGTCAGGGGTCCCGTTGCGATGATCGCAGGTCCCTCCGGAATCTCCGTCAGCTCCTGATGGACGATTTCAATGTTCTCATGCTCCTCCAGCGCCTTTGTGATGGCAGCGGCAAACGCCACCCGATCCACTGCCAATGCGCCCCCTGCTTCCACGCGGTTTTCCTCCGCACAGCGCAGAATCAGACTGTTCAAATGTCTGAGCTCTTCCTTTAACAGTCCAATGGCGTTGGCAAGGGAATCCCCCCGCAGGGAGTTGGAGCAAACCAGCTCTCCAAACAGATCCGACTGATGCGCCGGGGTCTTTTTCTCCGGCTTCATCTCAATGAGCCGGACCGTGAGCCCCATATTTGCCAGCTGCCATGCCGCCTCGCTTCCGGCAAGTCCCGCGCCCACTACGGTGATATCATGCGTCATTGGCTGTTTCCTCCGTGGCTTTGGCGGTTTTCTTTGCCGCAGGCTTTTTGGTGGTCTTAGCGGCAGTTTTGGTGGTCTTCTTTGCCGCAGGCTTTTTGGCGGTGGTTTTCTTAGCAGTCTTCTTTGCCGCCGTTTTCTTTTCGGCGGTCTTTTTCGTCTTCTTGGCAGCGGTGTCGGTCACTTCGGCTGCTGCTTCGGTCTTTGTCTCCTCCGCTGCGGGCTCCTCGGTGGTTTTCTTCTTCCGATAGCCGCCGCGCAGCTCCTCAGGGGTAAAGTTCTCGCATTCCTCGTTGATGCAGAATACCTTCTTCTGCCCCTTGCCGGACTTCTTGAACATGGTCTTGCCGCAGTAGGGGCAATCCTCCGCCGTGGGAACCTCCCAGGACATAAAGCCGCACTCCTTGCCCTTTTCGCAGGCATAGTAGGCATAGCCCCGCTGGCTCTTGCGCTTGAGCATGCCTGCGCCGCACTTGGGGCAGCGACCGGGCATCCGCTCTGCCAGGGGCTTTGTATTCCTGCACTCGGGATAGCCGGGACATGCCAAAAACCGCCCGAACCGTCCGCTTTTGATGACCATATTCCGTCCGCACAGCTCACAGACCTCATCGGTGACCTCGTCGGGCACCTTGATGCGGGTATCCTTCAGGGCTTCCTCCGCTTCCTCCATCTCCTGATGGAAGTGCTTGTAGAAGTCCCGGAGCACCTGCTTCCAATAGACGTTGCCCGTCTCCACCTGGTCCAGCAGGCTCTCCATATGGGCGGTAAACGCCACGTCGATCACGTCCTGGAAGCGCTCCTTCATCAGCCCCGTCACCACCTCGCCCAGAGGTGTGGGGCTCAGGCGCTTGTCCTGCTTGATGACATATTCCCGGTCCAGAATGGTGGAAACCGTTGCCGCATAGGTACTGGGTCGACCAACGCCCTTTTCCTCCATTGCCTTAACCAGCGTTGCCTCGGTATACCGGGCAGGGGGCTGGGTGAAATGCTGCTGCTTTTCATGACCGGACAGCAGCACCGTCTCCCCCTCCTGAAGATTGGGCAGCGGGGTCTGCTTTTCCTCGGTTTCGTCGTCCTTGCCCTCTTCGTAGACGGCAATAAAGCCCGGGAATTTCAGGCTCTGGTGATTTGCCCGGAAGATATGACCCGCAGAAACCGTGTCGATGGACAGGGTATCATACAATGCATTGGACATCTGCGATGCCACAAACCGGCTCCACACCAGCCGATAGAGCTTATACTGCTCGGTGGTCAGGCTGCTCTTGATGGACTCGGGGTCCAGATTCACATTGCTGGGACGGATGGCTTCATGGGCATCCTGGGCGGCATTTTTCGTCTTATACCGCCGGGGTCCCTCTTTATAATAGTCCTTTCCGTAGCGGCTCGTAATGAAGCTGCCCGCAGCAGCCAGCGCTTCCTCGGAAAGCCGCAGGGAGTCGGTACGCATGTAGGTAATCAGACCCACGGTGCCCTCCCCCGCCACGTCGATGCCCTCATAGAGCATCTGGGCAATCGCCATGGTTCGCCGCGGCGTCATGCCCAGCTTTCGGGACGCCTCCTGCTGGAGGGTCGAGGTGATAAACGGCGGCGCAGGGGTGCGCTTTTTCTCCGAACGCTTCACCGCAGACACCACAAAGGGGGCGTTTTCCACATCTCTTAAAATCTCGTCCACTTCCGCTTCGCTGTGAAGCTCCCGCTTTTTGTTCTCGCCGTGATAGTGGGCAGTGAACTTGCCGGGACCTGCCATTCGCTGCAAGTCCACGTCGATGGACCAGTATTCCTGGGGCTGGAACGCCCGGATTTCTTCCTCCCGGTCCACCACCATCCGGGTAGCAACCGACTGCACACGACCGGCAGACAGCCCCCGGCGGATCTTTTTCCACAGCAGCGGCGACAGCTGATAGCCCACGATCCGGTCCAGAATCCGGCGCGCCTGCTGGGCGTCCACCAGATCCTGGTCAATGGCTCTGGGATGCTGAATGCTGGTGCTGACTACGTTTTTTGTAATTTCGTTAAAGGTCACGCGATGGACCTGATCCTCCGGAAGCTCCAGGAGATATTTGAGATGCCACGAAATTGCCTCTCCCTCCCGGTCCGGGTCAGTTGCCAAGTAGATGCGATCTACCGACTGAGCGGACTTTTTCAGGTCCGCAATCACCGCTTCCTTGCCCTTGAGCGGCATATATTGGGGCTCGAAATCATGGTCGATGTCCACGCCCATTTTGCTCTTGGGCAGATCCCGCAGGTGACCCATGCATGCCTTGACCTCATAATCCGGTCCAAGATATTTTCCTATGGTCTTCGCCTTTGCCGGTGACTCGACAATGACGAGATTCGATGCGTTTGCCATCCATGCTCCTCCGATGTCTAATTGATATTGAGATAAAAACGCTTTCCCGGCATTTGCGTCACATAGCCCTTGACCTGAAGCAGCGTCAGGGATGCCAGCACCCGTGCCGCACTGAGCCCGGTCAGCGCCACGATCTCGTCCACCTGGCACGCACCGGGAATCAGGGTTGCGGCAATCTCCTTTTCGTCCGGAGTCAGCGCAGAAATTTTCTCTTGTAGGTCAATATAATTCCTCTTTGGCTCAATGTCAATTCCATTTTCTCCATTTGACCCAGGATTTTTCTCAGTTTTTGCGTTATTTGCCTGAAAATCAATAATATTGTGCTGTTTTGGAGTAGAAACCGGAGTTGCCACCTGAAGCTTCGGCTCCTTTTCAAGGGGCAGCTCTACGACTTGCTCCCCCTGCTGCATACGGACATAGCCGCCATAGCGGGGCGCATATTCCCGCATGATATCCCAGCCGTTCATCACCAGCGTCGCCCCCTCCTGAAGCAGCTGATTGCTGCCCTCGCAGGAGGGAATGCCGATGTTGCCGGGCACTGCAAACACGTCTCTGCCCTGCTCCAATGCAAGCCCCGCGGTAATGAGGCTGCCGGACTGCTTGGCAGCTTCCACCACCAACACGCCCAGGGAAAGCCCGCTCATAATCCGGTTTCTCTGAGGAAAGTTCCGTCCGCGGGGCGGCGTGCCCGGTGCGAATTCACTGATGAGACAGCCGCGCTCTGCCACCGCCTGATACACCGTCTCTGAGGATTTGGGATAGACGATGTCCAGTCCGTTGCCCAGCACCGCTGCTACCCGGGCACCAGCCTCCAACGCACCCTCCAGCGCCTGAGAATCAATGCCCTTTGCCGCGCCGGATACCACCACGCCGCCGCAGGCGCCAATCTGGTTGCCCATCTTTCTCGCCGTTGCCAATCCATAGGCGCTGGCATTTCGAGAGCCCACCACTGCCACCACCGGCAGCTGGTCAAAGTCCAGCAGCGTGCCGCGATAATAGAGCACCAGCGGCGGACAGTCGATGGAGAGCAGCCGCTGAGGATAGTTTTCGTCCTGACAGGTGATGATTCGGATTCCCTGATCGCTGCACAGCGCCAGAACCTCCTTGGCATATGCCAGGTCCTTCTGTTCCAGTGCCTCCCGCTCCCGGTCGATCAGTCCGGGCACTGCCGCGATCTCCCTGGGCGATGCCTCAAAAGCCGCCTCCGGAGAGCCGAAATAGCTGAGCGTCAGCTGCTGTCCTCTCAGGGTAAGCCGCTTGCGGGTAGTAAGCCAAATCCAATATGGAAGACGTGACATGGGAATACCTCCTATTTCTACAGTCCTGTCATCTGCCACAGCACAATGGCTGCGGCAACGGATGCGTTCAGGGATTCGCATCTCGGATGCATGGGGATGATCAGCTGCCCCAGAGATGCCTCCAGCAGCTGCTGCGCTACGCCCTGTCCCTCGCTGCCGATCACCACAGCCGCCTGACGTAAATCCTGCTGCCGAATATCCTTCGCCCGGTCAGAAAGCGCCGTTGCCAGCAGTGGAATTCTCTTTTCTCTGCACTGATCGATGAGCTGCTGCCGGGTGAGACAGCCGGGCGCCGTTCGGAAAATCGCCCCCATGGTTGCCCGGACAGTTTTGGCATTGTAGGGATCACAGCAGCCCTCCGTGAGGATCACCGGCACATCCAGCGCGTCGGCAGTTCTTAAAATGGTGCCCAGATTGCCCGGGTCCTGAATGCCGTCCAGCACCAGGCAGCCCTTTTGCGCCTCCGTCTCCCGCTGCTCCGGCATGGCGGAAACAAACAGGG
>CAJKNS010000181.1 GCA_905201305.1 uncultured Eubacteriales bacterium | reverse complement strand
CAGCTTCTCAAAGCAGGCCCGGTCAATGCGCATCGGCGCATGCTTCGCGCTCAGGCAGATGCAGTGCTCATTGTAATACACATAGGGCGAATATTGCAGATACCAGCTTTCGCCGCAGAGCGTCATGGGAATGAGGCGGTGATTCTGCCGCGCCGGATGGTTCATCCGTCCGGCGTAGCCCTCATTTTCCGCGCAGAGCTGGCACTTTGGATACCCGGCCTGCGGCGCGAGCTTTGCCGCCGCAATGGCGCGGGGGTCCTTTTCCGGTTTGGACAAGTTGATGGTAATATCCAGCGTGCCGTAATCGCTTTCATACTTCCACCGCATATCCTTTTTGATTCGGTAGCGGCGGATATAGTCGGTGTCCTGACTGAGCTGATAATAGTAATCCGTGGCAGTCTCCGGGCTTTTTTCATAGGCGCGGGCAAAACGGTCCCGCACCTCATGGGGCATGGGTGTCACAATGCCCATGAGTCTGGTATCAAACAGATCCCGGGCGGTGGTATTGTCCTCGATCAAACCCTTTTCCACCGCCGCATCCAGCAGCGTCGCAAGAATCGTCTCCAAATCGCCCGAAATTATCTCGTCGGTTGGCGCATAGCTGTCCTCGTTCATGGCGTCCAGCAGGCAGTTGATGAGATAAACCCGGTCATCCTCCCGGCAAAGCGCCCGGTCCACTGCATAGTCCACCAGCGCACGGATGGCATTGCTGATTGTTCCGCTCATGCCATCACCTCCACGCCGCCCTGGGGTCGAATGGACAGCACATGACAGGCGCCGTCACCCAGCACGCCGTCAATTCCCGCCCGGAATGTCTCCAGCTTTTCCTCCGGCACAAACGCCTGACAGGTACCTGCAAAGCCGCCGCCATGGACCCGATAGGCGCCGGTCCCATCCAGAAAATGCTCGCACAGTGCCAGCGTTACCGCCATCTCCTGTCGGGCTACCGCGCCCTCGGGAGAGACGTTCTGGAGATACATATAAGAGGAATAGCCGGACTGACGAATGATATGCAGGAACTGCTGGAAATCATTCTGCCGCAGCGCCTGGCACGCCCGCTGCACCCGGCGGTTCTCCTGATAATAATGATATGCCCGGAGCACCGCACGATCTCCGAATTTCTCCCGCAGGGCTGCAATGCTGCCGTAAAAGTCCGCTTCCGGCACCTGAGACAGCACCTCCTGCCCGAAATACCCGGCAATACTCCGCATTTCCACCGGAATCGCTGCATAGGCGTCGGTAAGATCCGCATGGCTGGCACGGCTGTCGATGATGCAGAGGGCATAGCCGGTGGCGGAAAAATCAAAGTCCAGAGGGGTAATCACCGGATGTTCCCTATCTCCGAAATCAATCTCCACCAGATTGCCCACGGAGGACGCCATCTGGTCCATCAAGCCGCTGGGCTTTCCGAAAAACACATTTTCCGCATACTGGGCGATCTGCGCGATTTCCGGCGCGGATACCTTGCCGTCACAAAACATTCCATTGAATACCGTGCCCAGCAGCACCTCAAATGCCGCCGAGGAGCTCAGTCCCGATCCGGGCAGCACCTGAGAGGAGATATAAATATCCAAGCCCCGGATTTCGTGCTGGCTGAATTTTGCCGCCACGCCACGAATCAGCGCCGCCGTGGTATTCTTTTCCGTCTCCTGGGGTTCCAGCTCCGACAGTGCCACCTGATACATGGGATAGCCCTCGGACTGCACCCGCAGCACATCGGTCCCGTTCTCCGCCACCGCTGCCAGTGCGTCCAGATTCACTGCTGCCGCCAATACACAGCCCCTCTGATGATCCGTATGATTGCCGCAGATTTCCGTCCGTCCCGGCGCGGAGAAAAAGCGCGCAGGTTCATGGGCAAATACCGCCTGGAAGCCCTGCCGCAGCGCTGCCAGCCGGGACGCATCTATGTTCTTTAACATGGTTTGCATGGGTAAAATCCCTCCAATGTCCTTGTTTTCATAATCCCACTATACAATACACTGTTTTACAGGAAAATGAAAGGGTCAAAATGCCAGAAGTGCTGTTTCATCCAAATGTCTTCCTCCAATTCGTATACAAATTGTCTTTTTGAAACTTGATTGTGCTTTTTGAGAATTGCGTTCGCACATAAAATCCCGTATGCTAGGGATAGAATCCATATGAATAAGGAGGTTTCCCAAATGAAAAAGAAATTGGTTTCCCTGCTCACAGCACTGACCATGCTGGCGGCTCTGTTTGCCGGCTGCGGAACCACCGGCTCCTCTCACCAGGGAGCCGCATCAGCCTCGTCACAGCCTCAGGAGGAGACATCCCAGGCTGCTCCCACCCAGGCGCCTGAGCCTGCATCCACGCCGGAAGAGGCATCTTCCTCCGAAGCATCCGCTGCCGAAACGCTGTCGGATCGCCCTGAGGTTACCTACCCTCTGGTGGAGGAGGAAACAACCCTGACCTATTGGCAGGCATGGCCCCCGTTCCTGTCGGAGATTTCCGAGCCCTCCGATGCCGCCATGTTCGAAAAGCTGGCAGAGGCAACCGGCGTAAAGCTGGAGATTTCCGCCGTCAGCACCGAAACCGCTGCGGACGACTTTATGCTCCGCTGTGCTTCCGGTGATCTCACCGACATGGTGCAGAATGCTGCCACCCAATACACCGGCGGCGGCGCAAAGGCAATTGAGGACGACATCATCATGGACCTGCTGCCCCTGATTGATGAGTATACCGTCAATTATTATAACATCATCTATTCCGACCCCAACATCTACAAGAATCTGGTGAATGACGAGGGTCAGGTCCCCTCCCTCATCGGCATGTACACCGATTATTACTACACCGATCAGGGTTTCTGGATTCGTCAGGACATTCTGGACAAAACCGGTCTGGATATCCCCAAGACCGTTCCTGAGCTGGACGCCGTACTGGAAGCCTTCAAGGGGCTGGGGCTCACTGATTCTCTGATGGTGCTCTCCGAGGGCAAGTGCGACCTGCTGGAGGTTGCTTATGGCGCTACGGATCGTCTGGTGGACGGAAAAATCCAGCCTGCTGCCCTCACTGACAACTACAAGGAATTCCTGAAAAAGCTCCACGACTACTATCAAAAGGGCTATATCAGCGTGGACTTCGTCACCTATAACGAGTCCGACACCAAGCCCCCGCAGAACGTGGTGTTCAACGATATGACCGCAATTTTCAAGGAAGACGTTGCCGCCATTGCAGGCTATCTGAACAGTTCCAACACCCCCGGCTTTGATCTCCAGCCCATGGGTCAGATTCGCCTTAGCGAGGGCGACCGTCTGGACACCGGCTTCATCGGCGTCAAGGCTGCGGATAAGTATTCCCTTTCCATCTCCACTCAGTGCTCCGATCCCAAGCTCGCCATTCAATATATGGACTATCTGTTCTCCGAAGAGGGTCATATGCTCGCCAACTACGGCATCGAGGGCGAAACCTATACCATCGAAAACGGCGAACCCCAGTTCACCGATTTGATTCTCAACAATCCTCAGGGCTTTGACTGGCAGCTGTGCCAGAGCCTGTACATCAACCCCGGCTTCCCCTGCCTCACCGATCTGTCCGTGCAGGAAATGACCTACACCGATGCCCAGAAGGCAGCGGTCCCCACCTGGGTGGACGCTTACGACAGCTCCGACGAAACAATGCCCAACGAGCGCTGGCTCAGCTACACCACTGAGGAGTCCCAGCACAAGTCGGACCTCCAGAACGACATCGAAACCTATCAGACGGAGATGCGTCTGAAGTTCATCACCGGTCAGCTGGACATTGACGCCGAGTGGGATAACTACTGCTCCGCACTGGAGGGCATGGGCATCCATACCATGGAGGAAATCACCCAGGCAGCGGTGGACCGCTATCTGGCGAAATAATCATTTCTCCTTCCAATTCCGTAACCGGCAGGGTGTAATACCCTGCCGGTTACATTGTTTTGTTGCAAAGGCATTTACCTATGTAAATCATAATCTACATCATATCTTACAATTGGACATTCCACCAAAATCCTGCTAGGATAAGTCGAAGCAAATTTTACAGGGAGGAATATTCTGTGAATAGATCAATTCTCGCTCTGACTCTGTGCCTGAGCATGGTTCTGGGGCTGTGTGCCTGCGGCAACAGTGCTGCTTCTTCTGCATCCGCCGCTCCCGCTGAGACTGCCGCTGCTGAAACCGAAACTGCCGCTCCTTCTCAGGAGCCCGCTGCTCCTGCTGAGCAGGCTTCCGCTGAGACCGAGGCTGCTTCCGCCGAAGAGGCTGCCGCTCCCGCTGAGCAGCTGGCTGAGACCACCGTTTACATCGACATCGCCGCTTCCCTTGAGGCTGTGTTCACCAACGTGATCATCCCCGCCTACAAGGAAGTTCAGCCCAATGTCACCATCGAGTACAACGCCGGCTCCTCCGGCAAGCTGCTCTCCGGCATTGAAGAGGCAAACGGCATCGGTCACGACCTGTTCTTCTCCGCCGGCAAGGCTCAGGTTACTACCCTGGACGAGACCGACGGTCTGGTGGTTGACGGCTCCATCGTCAACCTGCTGGCAAACAAGCTGTGCCTGGTCAAGGGCAACACCACCGAGACTGAGGTCACCGGTTGGGACACTCTGGATAAGGCAAAGTCCATGGCTCTGTGCGGCGGCAGCGTACCCGTCGGCAAGTACAGCCGTATTGCTCTGATTGCTCTGGGCGTTCTGCCTGAGAACGACGATCCCGCTTCCATCACCACCGCGGAGATTTCCACCGCTCTGGGCGGCATCGAAATCGACGAGGCTGACGACGTTGAGGTTGCCGCTTCCAAGGCTGCCGAGGGCTCCGTTGATGTGGCTACCATCTACTACTCCGACTACTACAACCATCAGAACGACCTGACCATCATCGCGCAGGACGATGGCACCCTCACCGGCGCCATCACCTATCCTGTTTGCCTGGTCAAGAATCCTGAGGCTGACGAGGCAGAGAGTGCCGCTGCTGCGGACTTCCTGGAGTTCCTCCAGACCGAGCAGTGCCTGAAGGCTTACGAGGAGTACTGCTTCATCGTAAACAAGTAATGAATGCAGCCGGGGCAGGCATTTCCAGTTGGAGTGCCCGCCCCGGTTTTTTTCTGGCAATACTGCGCAAATACGCCTTAAAATTGCGCGGTGTTATAATGGTCCCCCAGTCAAGACCACTCACGAATAAATTATCGTGAACCAGATAATACCATATCAACCCATTTTGTCTCCTGAGCCGCCGTGGTATCGTAGCGCACAGCGTAACTGCCCTGCGGAGCAGGGTTGCCTTG
>CAJKNS010000180.1 GCA_905201305.1 uncultured Eubacteriales bacterium | reverse complement strand
GGGAGTAGGCCGGGAAACCGGCGCGAGGGTTCAAATCCCTCCTTCCGCGCCAAAAAGCACCCACGAAAGTGGGTGCTTTTTGTATTATTCTTTGTTTTTATGCTTTTTTTCTCTATTCTTTTCACTGTGAGCAGCCCCCCGAATATCAGCATCAGCAGAACACCCATTTGTGCGAATTAGGCACAATCACTCTTTATTAAAAATTTGAATTCATGAGATAGGAAGAAGAAAACCGTGTCTATCTAAGTGAAAGGTCCTTTCAATCCATCCGGAGGTGATACACATGGAGGATTCCCACATCATAGGGCTGTTCTGGTGCCGGGATGAGCAGGCAATCCGGGAAACGCAGCAAAAATACGGCACCTACTGCACCGCAATTGCAAACAATGTGCTTCTCTGCCCTGAGGATAGCCAGGAATGCGTTCAGGATGCGCTTTTGCGGCTCTGGGATACCATTCCGCCTCAGCGCCCCCGCTGCCTACAGGCGTACCTGGGACGCATTACCCGAAATCTTGCATTGAACCGGCTCCGTTCTATCTGTGCTCAGCGCCGCGGCGGCGGACTTCCGCATTTGCCTCTGGAGGAGCTTCGGGACCTTGCAAGCGGTCAGGGCGATCCACCCACGGAGCTGGAAAAGCGCCGGTTGGCAGACAGCATCAGTGTATTTCTCCGGACGCTTTCTCCGGAAAAGCGGCAGCTCTTTGTGCGGCGGTACTGGTATGCGGAGCCACTGTCTCAGGTGGCATCGGAAGCCGGTCTTACCCAGGACAAGGTGCGCAATACCCTATTCCGCCTCCGGAAGCAGCTGAAAAAACACTTGGAAAAGGAGGGCTTCACGCTATGACGGAGCTGGATTTTTTCGACGTAATCGGTGAGATAGCGGATGACCTCGTGCTTGAAGAAAAGGAGGTCCCCATGAAGCAGACCAAACGGATTCCCCACCCCGCAAAGACGATCCTCATCGCCGCAGCCATTGTGGCAGCCCTGACCGGAACCGCATTGGCAATGATGCATTATACCAGAAGCGCCAATGCACTGGAACACACCTGGAACGACATGGCATCCAATGAAATGGCACAGTCTCACAAGGACGCCATTGAAGCAAAATCCGCAGACCTTGGTGAAAGCGTAACGGATCAGGGCATTACCATCACCGTAGATTCCGTTTCCGTGACCAACGATACGGCGTATCTTCTTTACACCATTGTCCCGCCGAACCCCGATGACCAGTTTACCGGCATTCTAAGCGAGACCATACAGGTTACTGCATCGGACGGAACTACCTATTCCGCAGAAGCAGCCGTTGCAGACCGGCTTGTGGAGGGCAGCGATTCCGGCGCATCCTATTATCGCATTCTCTCCTGTGAGCTGCCGGAGGGTGTCACACTATCCCACGGGCAGCTGACCATGGACATCAGCAGTCTGATGCTAAATGATATGGAACAGACAGAAGGAGCCTGGAATTTCTCCTTCACACTGCCGGAAATCGAAGCGGCGCAAAACTACGACGTCAACCAGACAATCCATTTCGCAGACGATATCACGCTGGAGATTTCAAATATCTCCGTCTCCGAGTCCAGAATCACATTTGACTATGTTTCCAATCGCCCTGAGGTTATGATTCTGGATGGCGACGCATTTACCGCCGGAGAAGTTGCTGCGGCAGACCCGGATGTACAGCAGGTCTACACCTTCTATGCCCGGCTCTCTGACGGCACCTCTGTCCCGGTCACCGGCGGCAGCTCCGTCTATCGCGAGAGCAATCAGGTAAATGAATGCGAATTCTACTGGAGCGCGCCCATTGACCTTTCTATGCTGGAATCCATTACATTCTCCGACGGAAGCACCGAAATCGAAATTCCATTGCCATAACACAGGGGGACGTTACCACCCACGGTAACGTCCCCTTATTTTTATGCGTTTATTCCTCCCGGCTCAATTCCAGCTCCAGCTGCCGGAAATAATCATACAGAGGTGTCAGCGCCCGGAAGCTGTCCGCCAGCATCTCCGGCAATTTGGGATCATACAGCTGCTCCCCCACCGGAATCTCCTGCTGGAAAAAGCAGTTTTTCAGCTGATACCAGTGCTCCAGCTCCGGCGTACTGCCGGGCTTGGGACGCTTATAGCGGGTGGACTGATCCTGAAACCGCTCGTCCCGCTCCAGCTGGTCCACCACGCTGAGGAACTGCTCCGGATGCTCCAGCAGCCGCTTCCGATGCAGATTCATCAGTGCGGCTTTGGGGGCGTAGTGGATGAATCCGCAGCTGCCGCCCTCCGGCTCAATCTGAAAATACATGGAGGGATGCTCGCTCCAGAACACATTGTCCTGCCGGATGCAAAACCACAGATGCTCCTTATAGGGGATACCGCCGGAATAGCGCACATCCCGATAAATTCTGGAGGTTTTCAGCACGGTACCCTCCAGTTGAAACTTTTCTCGCACCGCATCCGCCAATTCCAGCATGGGTCGATAGAGATCATTCTGATATTCTGCTTTATGCGCCTGAAACCAATCCCGATTGTTGTTGAACCGAATGCCCCAGAGGAAATCAATGGCAGCAGGGGTAAATCCATTAAACATACCGCACCTTCTCCTCCAGTGGCTTCCGCTTGGGCGCTTTGGGGGTTTCCGCCGGATAGCCCATGGACACAATTGCGGTTACATACTGGTCCTCCGGCACCTCCAGCAGCGTCGGAACCTTGTCCTCATCATAAATCCCCATGATGCAGGTGCCAAGTCCCTGCGCCCATGCCGCCAGGCACAGCGTCTGGCAAGCAATGCCCGCATCAAACATCTCCCAACGGTCCTCTTTTTTTGTGGTAAAGCTGCCGTCTCGCTCATAGGCACAGCGCTTTTTCTTCGTGGTCATTACCACCACAACCGGCGCGGTGGAAACGTTTCTGGCATTATAGGAGGGCAGCGCCTCCATCAGCTTCGCTTTTTTCTCCGGAGAAGTGATGACAATAAACCCCGGCGTCTGCGTATGCTTCCAGGAGGGCGCCATCTGCGCCGCCGCAAGAACGGTATCCAGGGTTGCCCGGCTCACTGGTTTGTCCTCATAAACCCGCACACTTCTTCGGGTCAGAATATTTTCCATTGCTTCCATGACAATACTTCCTTTCCAAAAGTGGGGACGGAATAATCCGCCCCCACTGCATTTTTATTCCACTGTAACAGACTTTGCAAGATTCCGCGGCTTATCAATGTCGCAGTCACGAAGCAGCGACACATAATAAGACAGCAGCTGCAGCGGCACCACAGACAGGCTGGGCTGCAAGATGGGATCGGTTTTCGGCACAACAAACTGGCAGTCCACCGTCTCTTCCATTCTTTTGGCGTAATCCGGCACCGTAACACCCAGCACCATTGCGCCGCGCGCCTTAGTCTCCTTGACGTTGCTCATGGTCTTATCGAACAGCTGACCATTGGTAGCAACCGCAATGACAAGCGTTCCCTCTTCGATCAGCGAAATGGGACCGTGCTTCAGCTCGCCGGCTGCATACGCCTCCGCATGGATGTAAGCGATTTCCTTGAGCTTCAGGCTGCCTTCCAAACAGGTAGCGTTATCCACATGCCGCCCGATAAAATAGGCGTCCTCCACATGGCAGAACAGCTCTGCATAATCCCGAATGATATCAATCTGCTCCGGCTGGAGAATCTCTTCAATCTGCTCCGGCAGCTTTTGCAGCGCCAGCAGCAGCCGCTGATATTCTTCATTGGAAATGGTGCCCAGCGCCTGCGCCATATACAGCGCCAGAATATCCACAATGGCAAGCTGGGTAGAATACGCCTTGGTGGTTGCAACTGCAATTTCCGGTCCAGCCCAGGTGTAGATTACATCGTCTGCCTCTTTGGAGATGGAGGAGCCCACCACATTGACAATCGCCATAGTCCGCGCGCCGCGACGCTTTGCCTCCCGCAGGGCAGCCAAAGTATCCGCCGTCTCGCCGGACTGAGAGATAATCAGCACCAGGGTATTTTCATCGCACAGCGGATCGCAGTAGCGGAACTCGGACGCCAACATCGGCTCCACCGGAATCCGGCACAGCTTCTCCATCACATACTTTCCAACGCAGCCTACATAATATGCGCTGCCGCAGGCAACCACATACACCCGAGAGAGCTTTTTGATGTAATCCTGATCCAGGGTAATATCGTCCAGAACGATTTTTCCGCCGCGAATTCTGGGGGAAATGGTGTTTGCCAGCGCCTTGGGCTGCTCGTGAATTTCCTTAATCATAAAATGGTCATAGCCATTTTTCTCTGCGGCAGAAAGCTCCCAATCAATGTGTTCCGGTGTTTTCTCCAGTTCGTTTCCCTTTCGGTCATAGAAATGCACGGAATCAGCGGTCATTTCCACCAGCTCATCATCATTGAGATAAACCACCTCGCGGGTATAACGGAGCACCGCAGTAACATCAGACGCCACAAAGTTGCAGCCATCGCCGTAGCCGAAAATCATGGGGCTGGACTTTTTTGCTGCTACAATGGTATCGGGATCGTCCTGGCACAGTACAACAAACGCATAGCTGCCCTCAATCTGATCCAGCGCAGCCTGCACCGCATCCAGGAGCGAGCCGCCGCGAGTTTTCAGGCAGTAGGCAATTAGATTGCAGGCTACTTCCGAATCGGTTTCCGACCGGAAGGTGTAGCCCTCCTTCAAAAGCATCGCCTTGATATCCAGATAGTTCTCCACAATGCCGTTATGGATCAGTGCAACCTTCCCATCACTGCTGAGATGGGGATGGGCATTGATATCAGAGGGTGCGCCGTGGGTTGCCCACCGGGTATGACCAATGCCAATGTTGCCGGGAACATCGGCACCGCCATGGGTCAGAGCAACCAGGTTCGACAGCCGCCCCTCCTTCTTTACGATGTGCATTCTGCCATCCGCGCAGGTGCAGATACCGGTAGAATCATATCCTCTATATTCCAGTTTTGACAGACCATCCAACAGGATCGGTGCTGCCTGTCGATTTCCAGTAAAACCAACGATTCCACACATAGGTTTATCCCTCTCGTTATTTAATCTATTATACTTTCCCTTTTATGCAAAACGACTCCGGGAACTGCCAGAGTCGTCATTGACTTTATGCCTTATATCCCTTTTCGCAGATCACATTGACCACTTCATCAACATACTTCTGGCAAGTATTATGGTCAGGTGCTTCCACCATGACACGCACCACCGGTTCAGTACCGGATTCACGCACCAGAATACGACCGGTATCGCCCAGTGCCTCAGCAACCTTAGACACGGCTTCCTGCACAG
>CAJKNS010000179.1 GCA_905201305.1 uncultured Eubacteriales bacterium | reverse complement strand
CCGCCGTGGAGGATGCAGCCGGGCTCCCACAGGCGGACAGGGAAAGCAGGAGACATAGCCCCAGAGAGATGGATTTGGTATGGTGCAAAAGGATACCTTCTTTCAAAAATATATCGTGACAGGCACAAGCCAACTAGAAAACAGGCAATACCACATAAATTGGCGGCGACACATTTGTGCGGTGTTGCCTGAAAAGATTTCTAGCTCGCTTGTGCCGGAGGACGGAACTGTCCTCCGGCACGATGAAATGATTGTTCAGGATGCTTTTTCTGCGGTTTTCAGCGCTTCGATGATCGCCTTGGAAGAGCAGGTAGCGCCGGTAACGCCGTCCACGGTAGTGACATCGGTGGAAGCGGCGTCCTCCAGAGTCTTGCCGGAAAGTGCAGCGTTCAGGGCGTCGGTTGCCTGCTTGCTGAGCTTCACGTCCTTCTTTTCGGTGGAGGAAATGGTGGTGGTGAAGGTCTTGATCTTGCCGCCCTCCAGCTGGATGCTTGCGCTGAGGGTGTAGGGATCAAAGTCCTCGTCCTCGTCGGGGGTGACGGTGGAGGTGCCGGTGTAGGTTTCGGCTGCGGGGGTCAGCGCCTTTGCAGCCTCAATCAGACCGGGCAGCTCAGAAAGCAGCTCCTTGGCGCTTTCTTCGGTGGCGTCGGCTTTTGCCAGCAGTGCCGCTGCCTCGTCATAGTGCTCCTTCAGAGCAGCCAGCGCGGGGGTAGCCTTGACGGTTTCCTCGTCATACCCGGCAAGAATCTCGCCAGCCTCGTCCTTCAGGGCGGTGAGCTGGGTCTTCTGCTCGTCGGTCATCAGCTCCACCTTCTTGGGCAGGTTGTCGGCGGTGACCTCAAACTTCTCGGTGTGATCGGCATAGCCAAGACCGTAGATGGTCACGGACCAATAGCCGGTGCCGTCGGTGCCCTCGGGGAGCTGGCAGCGGATGGAATCGGTAAGACCCAGCTGAATGCCCATTTGCTTGTGCATCCAGTTGTCCGCGGCAAACTTGGTGCCGTAGGTAGCAACGGGAGTGGTGTAGGTGGAATCGGTTCCGTAATAGGTCCACTTTACGGTCTGCATGGCAGCGCCAAGACCGCCGTAGTTTCCGTTAATGTCATAGCGCAGGAACTCGCCGTAGCTGCCGCTGTAGGTCTTCACGGCGCCCTCGGCGCCCTCGGCGGCTGCCAGCGCCTGACCATGAATGCCGGAGTCGGTGCCGGTCTTCCGCGCGCCAAAGCTCCACTTGCCGTCGGTAAGGACGGCAGTCTTCAGACCGTTGGTG
Organism: uncultured Eubacteriales bacterium; assembly: GCA_905201305.1. Lineage (GTDB taxonomy): Bacteria > Bacillota > Clostridia > Oscillospirales > Oscillospiraceae > HGM13006. The sequence goes on along the minus strand of CAJKNS010000179.1, from coordinate 4,004 downwards.
TTGGCGGTGACCTCAGCCACCAGCTCAGCATAGCTGGTGAGCTTGTTCTCGGAGTAGCCGCCGTACAGCTTCTCGCCGTTCAGGGTAACCTCATAGTCCTTTACGAACTGGGCGTAATCCTGGGCGCGAACGGCAACGGGAACATACTTGATGCCGGTGATCTCATAGCCGGTGATGCCGATGACGGTCTTGTCATAGGTCTTGCCGTCCTCGCGGTCCACAAAGTTGTTGGCGTCAAGCCAGTACAGAGGATCGTAGTCCTTGTCAGCGGTGTGGATGGTTACATCCTGCTGGAAGCTGCCGCGATGGAGACCGTGGTTGGAGGTGGCACGGGCAACGGCATCAAAGCCGCCCTTGTCGTACTCCTTGTTTCCATTTCTGTCTACGCGGTCTGCCACATCGGAGGAATCGGTGTTGCCCGCGGCGTAAACGCCCTCATTCTCCCAATACTCCTCATAGCTGAGAGATGCATAGAGATAATAGGTCTCGGGCACGGTGACGGTCAGAGTCTTGGAATAGCCGGTGGCGGTGATCTCCAGCACATACTTGCCGTCCACTGCGCTCTCTTTAAAGGGAGCGGTGGTGAAGTCGATGGTGCCGTCCGCCTTGATGACCTTTACGCCGCGCTTACCGGTTGCGGCATAGTCCTTGCCGTTTACATTGACCTTGGTGATGGCGGCGAGGAATGCGGAAAGCTCCTCGTCGCTTGCACCGTCAGCCTTTATAATGGACTGATTGTCCTCGGCTGCCTGAGCAGGCATGGCGTCGGTCTGAAGCTGGAAGGAGGCGGACAGGGGGGCATACTTGCCGGAAGCGTCGGTGACGTTCAGGGTGTAAGCGCCGATCTTTGCATCGGTGGCAGTCCAGGTGAGCTTGCCGTCCTTGACGGTCATGCCGGAAACCGCTGCGCCCTTTGCATCGGTGACCGCGTAAACAGCCTGATAATCCTCGGGCAGCTCTGCGGTGACGGCAGCTTCGCCGTCCAGAACATTTGCGTTTGCAACTGCCAGCTTGCTGCCAGTCTTCACGGGAACATAGAGCTCGGTGTCGATGGTGTAGACGCCGGAGGCGGTGATGTAGGTGATCTTGTTGATGGTCTGACCCATCATTGCCTTGTAGTGGTCAGAGGAGGTGGGGCAATTGTGCACGGAGGTGGTGAAGCCGGTGCACCATGCAATCTCGGTGGTCCGCCACACGTTCTCCAGATGGCGCATGCCGTAATCGCTGCCCTCCTTGGTGGAGAGAATCACGCCATAGACGGTGCCCAGCTTGGTCTTGGTGTCGTTGTCCATGTCCACGTCCACCTGATAGTCGCCGTAGCCGGTCTTGGCGGTGATGGAGGCGGTAACGTCCAGCTTCTGGGGCTCAGCGCCCTGGAGCTTGCCAAAGGTCAGCTTGCCGTCCTTGTCCAGGGTGACTTCCTTGTAGCAGGCGGGCGTCTCGGACAGCACATAGTAGGCATAGGACTCGCTCTCAAACAGAACGTCCTTGCCGGTAAGGGTGGTGGTAGTGGTCTTGCCGCGGTTGGTGACGGTGATCTCTACCTTGTTCTCATCGGTGACCTGGGTGTAAGCATCCAGAGACACGCCGCGGGGTACCTTCACAGGGAAGGTGATGCCGGTGATGTCGGTGCCCTTTGCATCCACGTGATAGGAGCCGCCCACCAGAGAGGGGGTGCGGGTCTTGTTCATGGTTGCGGAGGTCACGCCGTCCACTGCCACGTCGTTCTTCAGCTCTGCGGCATAGAACTGGTCATAGGGGATGTTCATCAGCACATAGCGGGTGGTGAGCAGCTCCAGGCAAACGTACATGGTCTTGACTGCCTCGGCACGGGTGATGTTCCGCTGGGGGCGAAGGGTTTTGTCCTCATAGCCGTTGACATAACCGTTTTTGACCAGCGCTGCCATATAGGGCTTTGCATAGCCGCTGACGGAGCCGCTGTCCTTGAACGCATCCAGCACGTCAAAGTCCTGAGCGGACAGCCCGGCGACTCTGCCCAGCATGGTGAACGCCTGCTCACGGGTGATTTTTGCGTTGGGGGAGACGGTGGTTTTGGAGTCGCCCTCCACATAACCTGCGGTTACAGCAATGGCGATATCCTTGTAGTACCACTGGTCCTTTTTCACGTCCGTGAACTTGTCCAGCACACCCTCGGTCTGCTCGGTAAAGCCGCAGACCCGGTTTACCAGTGCGATGAACTCTGCGCGGGTGATGGTACGATCAGGCTTGTAGGTGCCATCCTCATAGCCCTTGAGCCAATCCTGATCGGCGAAATAGGTCAGGGATTCCTTTGCCCAGTGACCCTCAAGCTCGCTGCGATCGGCGGCAAGGGCTGTGGGCAGCATGGAAACCAGCATGCAAACTGCCAGTAATGCGCCCAAAGACCGTTTGAGCCAATTTAACATAATATCTTCCTTTCTGTGGAAAACCCACGATGCATTTCGTGACCTGCACAACCGCGGACAAGATCGTCCTTATAATAGTTAGTCACGACTGATTTGTAGTTTACTATAACTAACTAGCGATGTCAACAAAAAAGTTGGAAAATTTTTGTTAGAATCAGCTAACAAAACGGACCAGAAGGGCAAAAAAGAAGTCCCCCGAAGGGGACTTGAGATTGTCGAGGAACGATTAAGACTGCTTCCGGCGTGTGAAATAGTGACTTTTGGCGCGCCTGATTTAAGCCCGGATAAACAGGATACCCAGAGTGCCCGGACCGCAGTGGCAGGAGACGGTACAGCCCGCCTGGGTTTCGATGATCTCGGTAAAGGGCGCATATTTCTGGATGGCGGCGCGGACCTTGTCCACAATGCCGTCCTCAACCGGGGTATGGGTGATGAAGATCCGATCATACACCAGACCCTCCCGGTTCTGGAGCCGGTCCTTCACATAATTGAGGATGCACTTTTCATAGCTGCCGCGATACTTCTTGACCACCTTCATCTTGCCGTCGATGACCTCGATGCAGGGCTTGAGATGCAAAAGGTTTGCCCCCAGCGCCACCACCATGGAGCAGCGCCCGCCCTTGACCATGTAGTCAAGCCGGTCCAAAAGGAAGCTGGCTTCCACCCGTCCGGTGAGATCGTTCAGCTTGCCCACGATTTCCTGAGGACTGAGGGTTCCCTCCTCCGCCATTTTTACCGCCTCACAGACGACGTGACCGTGACCGGAGGAAAGGTTCCGGGAGTCCACTACATAGACGTTCTGGAGCTCCGATGCCGCCACGCAGGCATTCTGGTAGCAGGAGGAAAAGTCCGAGCTGATGTCGATATGGATAATGGCGTCGCAGTCCTGAAGCAGCCGGGTGAACATCGTGAGATAGTCATCGACGTTGTTGGCAGCGGTGGAGCAGAGGTCCCCTCCGGCGGCAACATGGTCAAAAATGTCCTGAGGCACAATGTCTACCCCATCCCGGAAGGTTTCATTCCCCTTCATGGTGTAGAGAGGGAGGATTTCCACCCGGTGCGCCCGGAGATAGTCGGGATCCAGGTCGCAGGTGCTGTCGGAGGTGATTCGGATGTTCATGGTCTTGGTCTTCCTTTTCTCTCAAATATAAATGATATTATATCGAAAACAAAGGGGATTTTCAATGTTTTTTCACGGTTTCGGCAGGTTGAACGGATTGGAGCGGGGATTTTTGTCAAAATTGCGTCACGGGACAATAGTAGCGGGAGAAAAAAGTTGAAATGTTCAAAGATTATTCACACACTGGAGGATGGAGTGTGGTAGGATGGGAGCATGAATCGGCGTCGTGTTTCCATCTCCGGTTTTCTCCTCTCTTTCTTTCTGCTCCTATATGAACACTTCCGGAGAGATGCTGATCCGTAAGAAAAGGCGCCAACGTAGCTGTTCCCTGCGTTGGCGGCTTTTTGTTTATTATGGCAGTAACTTTTAGATTTTACGAGTTTACCATCCTGATTTGTTTACCGACTTCCGGTCCCTCCGGGGGCGATTGTTTTTAGCTGTTGCGTTTTAACCGACTTTGATATGGCAACCAGCCGCTG
>CAJKNS010000178.1 GCA_905201305.1 uncultured Eubacteriales bacterium | reverse complement strand
CAGCCGGTCCGCCGCCAATGACGGCAACCCGCTTGGGCTGCTTTGCCTGCTCCGGCTCCTGGAAGCCCGGCAGAATCGACATGGAAAACAGAGGGTTCACCGAGCAGCCAGGCTCCGGTTCCGCCGGCTTGGTATGGCATTTGTTGCAGCGGATACAGGGGGTGATATCCGCGCCATGACCGGAAACCAGCTTTTCATAGTAATGGCTGTCGCAGACAAAGGCTCTTGCCATATAGATCAGGTCTGCGCTGCCCTCCCGAAGAAACTGTTCGTTTCGCGTCGGATCATGAAAGCCGCCAATGGGCGCAATCAGCAGGGAGGTCCCCGACTTTTTCAGCGCTTTGGCAAAGCTCAGCGTACGCGGCACTTCCAGATTGGAGTTTGCACCAATGGGATGCGCCAGCTCCACCGTCTCCGCCCGCACCTGGACAATATCAATATACGGCTCCCAAACCCGAAGGTAGGCGCTCAGATTCTCCAGGGTATAGCCACCCAGGATATCCTGTCCGCTGACCTCAATTTCAATCAGGAAATGTTCGCCGCATGCCTCCCGCACCTTTTGGAACGCCTCCAGCGCCAATGCCGTGGGGCAGCCATAGCGGTCATTTCGATGATTCAGCGCAGGGGACAGGGACTGTGCCAGAAGCGAGCTTCGATAGCACATATAAAATCCGCAGCCGTCATAGCCCAGCGCCTGATACTGCCGGCAGCGCAGGGCAAAATCATCGGTGGTTCGCGCCAATGCATCCTCGGGGATTTCGTCGATGGTCCAGCCGGAGGGCTCCACCTCCATCAGCGACATAATCGCCAGAGAGCCCTGGTCGTGAATCGCCTGCGCCGTGTGGATATAGTTCAGCTTGACATTGGCAATGGTTAAATCCGGTCCGCTCATGGAGCCGGGGGCAGGCGGTCCGTCCAGTGGTTTTAGATAAATCGGCACATCCTGCTGCTCCTCCTCCGGAGGCATCGGCGGAAAGGGTCCGCCGCCAGCCCTGCTGTCCCGGGAATCCCATCGGGTGCTGCGGCAGGTAACAATGGCTGCGCCATTTTTCGCAAAGGACGCCGTAAAGGGGATACTGGAGGTCAAGGGCTCCTTGGCTGCTACACCGGCAGAAAACGGCGGATAAGCCCGCGATGCACCCATCCGGTTTCGAATGTAGAAGCCCCGCCGCAAAATGGGGGACAGCAGCGTGGGGTAAGCATGTTCCATAAGGCAGCCTCCTTATGCGTTATACCGGTCCAAAGCCGCCTGGGTGATATCAATGATCGTCTGTGCACCCATGGATTCTACCCGCTCGGTAAAGGCATCCCAGTTATCCTCAATGGATAGCTCGCCCACGATGAATTTCAGCACCATCTCCGAGCAGTAGGTTCCGATTTCCGCGATCAGATTGCTGCGCTCCTCTGTCTCCTCTGTGGTCAGGGTCAGGCCGGCAGGCAGGTTCCACTCCTCATCCCGGTTGCTCTCCCAGCGCTCCACCGCATCCTTCTGATTCTCATCAAATGCAGCAAAGTAGCGGTTTACATCCAGCTCAAAGGGTCCTTCGTAGATGCAATACTTAAACAGCGCGCTGACATAGGTATAGGTGTCGTTGTTGAGGATCATATCCGTATAGGCAGGACGACCGTTGACGATGGTATAGGTCTCACCCTCTACGCCAAAGTTTGCCGCCATGCCGCCCTCTTCGGAATAGAAGTAGTCCATGTACTGGAGCACATATTCCGGGTGCTCGCAATCAGTGGACACGCAGTAGCCGCCGTTGGCAGTGATGCTCTTTGCGGTGCTGTCGCCCAGATGAATGGTTTCGCCGGGCTTCCGGGTGACGTCTGCCATGCCCTCGATATAAGCGCCCTCATCCCGGAGGATTCCGGTCAGTGTGGGGATTTCATTGACAGAGCCATACCATACAAAGGAGGTGTCATAGGCAATGGCATCCTGCGGGGGTCCCATGCCCTCGTTGGTAAAGAAGTCCTGATAAATCAGCCCCTCGCTGTACCACTTGGAGATCAGCTCCAGATATTCCTTATACTCCGGCTCCAACAGACCAAGCTTGACCTCGCCGTCCACCTGATACAGGTTCATCTGCACAAAGGGACGCCAGGAAACCGTGGTCATGACCCCAAGGCCGCCGCCCAGCCAGCTGCAATTCTGGCTGCCGTCCTTAGAGAGGATCAGAGGCTGGGATTCCGGATACTCGGACTTCATCGCCTTCAGCATATCATACATGTCATCAAAGGTTTCCGGCAGTTCCAGCTTCAATTTATCCACAATATCGCCGCGAATCTGTCCGCCGAACTGCGTATAGCCCGTGTTGATGGGATAGATCGCCAGCCGCCGACCGCTGTCTGTATAGCTGGTGGCTTCCAGATTCTTATCCTCCGCCAGCGCAGCGGTATAGTTGGGCATATATTCGTCCATCAAATCCGTCAGATCAATGATGACCTCTTCTCCATATGCCGTTTCATAGGAGGAATAGTAGTCGGACAGCTTACTGCCCCAGCAGTCGGGATAGTCGCCGCCTGCAATAATCAGCGCATAGGTGGTTGCCGCATCCATCCGCAGCTGCCAATCCACCCGAATGCCCAGCAGCTCCGAAGCCGCCTTGTAAACCTCGTTCTCTGCAAGTCCCTCGGTTACAACGCCCTGCTCATAGTCAGGATTGCGAATGTCCAGCCAGGTAAAGCTCACCGGCTCCTCATAAATGGGATAGCTCACCGTATTCTGAGGTTCTTCCGCGGATTCCATCCGGCTTTCCTCTGTGCTGCTTTCTGCCGCAGGCGTAGCGGACGGAGCCGCAGTCGCTTCCGACTTGCTTTCCTGCTCCGTCGCAGTGCTGGTTGCCTCGCTTTGGGCAGCTGCACTCTGAGGATCCGAAGCAGCATTGCCGCCGCATCCAGCCAGCAGTCCCAGCAGCATTGCCGCCGCCAGGAACTGACATACCAATCGTTTTTTCATCATAATCCGTCACATCTCCTTTTCTATCATGGGTGCCGCATGGTTTCCTCCTCGGTCACAGGACAGGCTGCCACCATGGATACTGCTATCATATCGAATTTTATGATTTGGCGCTTTCAAATATAAAAGGGATTGATTTCATTTTCAGGTTATTCCGCGGCTTTTCCCTGCCGCATCCGGTTCCGATATTCCACCGGCGTCAGACCGCTGTATTTTTTAAATTGTGTGGAGAAATACGGGAAGTTGGAATAGCCCACCCGCACGGCAATGGAGGTCACATACTGATCGGTCTGCTCCAGCAGCCGCGCCGCCAGCTTCATGCGCTCGGTGAAGATATATTCCGAAATGCTCAAATGCAGCTCCTGCTTAAACAGCCGTCCCAAATATCCGCCGCTGACATACACATGGGCTGCAATGCTCTCGCGGCTCAGCTCCTGATCCATGTGCTGGAGGATATACTTCTGCGCCTTTTTCACGGGAGTATCCGCCGTTTCCGACGTAAGAAACTGTTGACAGCGTCCCATGGTTTCCTGAATCCAGCCAATCAGCAGCGGCGCCGTTGCACAGCCCCGCCGGAAGGTTTCGCTTTCCTCTGCTGGAAATACCACATGCGCCGGAATGCCGCAGGTCTGCATGCCCCGGTAGAGAATGCCGGTCAAATCCCGCCGAAAGCTCCTGAGCCAGGTGAGATCCAGCCGGTTTTCCTGCGCCAGCTTCATCACATATTCCGCGGTCTGCTGGGCTGCCTCCTGAAACTTTCCCTGCTCCAGCAGGAGCCCCCACAATGTCATATCCGGCAGCGCGGCAACCGGCTTCTGAAGTGTCTCCGTATGAGCCCGAATTTCACTGGACAGCCCTACGTTTTGCTGAGATAACTGCTCCAGCTGCTGCCACTCCTCCGACAGTTGTTCCGGCAGCACCGAATTTCCCAGATAAAAGCTCAGAATCCAGCCGTCCTCCTTGCCCCGGCAAATTGCCTGTCTGCACCGTTCCTGGAGCTGCTCCGGCGTCTGCGCGCCGTAGAGGATTACCGCCCATTTCTGGTCAAATCGATCCATCACTGCGCCTGTTTCCTGCCCGGAAAGCAGGCAGCTGCTCAAAAGCTCCTCAAAATACAGATGGACCTGCGCCGCAGCGGAATGGCTCTCCTGCACCTTGTTTTGGTGAATGGTCCGCACCAATACCGGCTGAACCGGTCTTTGTTCCAGCCCCGGCATGAAAATCCCCTGGGCTGCCATGGTCAGCATGGTGCGGTCCGCCCGAAGCCAGCCATGGAGCAGCCCGCTCCAAAAATGGTCCAGCAGAATATGCTGCACATGGGCAAGCTTTGGGTCCGACCAGTCCATCACCTGCTGTGCCTGCACCATCTCCACCGTATTGGAAAGATAAAACGCCAGGCTCTCCTGATGAATGGGCTGCTCCAGCTGCATCACCGGCATCTGATACGCCCGGTCGCTTCCGGTCACCACCAACCAGGTATGGTCAACATACGGCTCCATGCCCGTCAGAAACCATTCCGGCGGGTCGCCCAGTGCCTTTACATCCACCAGCATCAGCTCTGCTTTGGTTGTACGTCCTAGCTCCAGCCCATCCTCATAAGATACCGCCTCATGCAGCTGCCAGCAGGCGGCGTCCTCCGCTAACAGCGCGGAGATGTCCCGCAAGAAGGGATACGCATGGGATAATACAATGCATCGCTTCAACTCTATCGCCCCCTGTTCAGCTGTGTCCCAGGGTGAAAGCATCCGGTTCCAATTTTGGAAGACCGGAACCCCGGATCATGCTATAATGCGGTCATGCAATTCAAATTATGATTGGAGGAATTTCCATGGCAATTAAGAAAAAGGGTCTGATTCTGTATGCATCCGTCACCGGCAACACCGAAAAGGTCGCAAAGGCATTCGGAAAAGCCTTTGAAAACTGCGGCTGGAGCTATGACCTGGTGAAGATCACCGCAAAGACCAGCTTTAAAAAGGATCCCGTTTATTTTGACGACTATGACTTTGTGTGTCTGGGCAGCCCCATTATGGCAGGGCTTCCTTCTCCGGTGATTGGTCGGGTTCTTGGTCTGACGCAGCCGGAGCCCCCCAGAATGTGGCGCAGTCAGGCTGGTCCCGGAATGGATATGCAGGCGCCTCCCCCCGATGATGTAAAGGGCGTTGTCTTTGCAACCTATGCCGGCGCCATCCGTGAGGCATATTCCACCCTTGCTGTTGAAAAGCAGTATCTGGAGTGCCTACGGCTGAAGATCGTCGGCGAATTCTCCTGCCCCGGCTGCGAGATTTCCCATATGGCTGTGGATCGGGTTTCCGCGATTATGGGCGTT
>CAJKNS010000177.1 GCA_905201305.1 uncultured Eubacteriales bacterium | reverse complement strand
GCCGCCTTCCATAACGGCGACACAGCTGTTTGTAGTACCCAAATCAATACCAATAATCTTAGACATAATGTTTTCCTCCTATATGAATCTTTATTTTTTACATATTTGAAAGACCTTTAATTGGCGGTCTGAACCATTGCATGACGGATGACCTTGTCACCCAGGGAGAAGCCCTTCTGGAATACCTGAACGATTTCGCCCTCTTTATAATTGTCGTCATCGATATGCATCACTGCATTGTGGAGGTTGGGATCGAAGATGTCGCCCGGCTCTCCGTAGACGGTGACTTCCATTTTCTTGAGGATTTCCACCAGACCGGTCATGGTCATTTCCACGCCCTTTTTATAGGCGGCATCGGCGGTTTCCTGCTCCAGCGCCCGGCTGAGATTGTCATACACCGGAAGGAACTTTTCGATGGCGCTTGCCTTGCCATCCCGGAACATATTGTCCTTTTCCTTCTGGGAGCGCTTGCGGTAGTTATCATACTCTGCGGCAAGACGCAGGTAATTGTCATGTTCTTTTTCCAGCGCCGCCTGAGCTTCTGCCAGGGGATCCGGTTCCGGCTGGGGAGCTGGCTCCTGAACAACCTCGGGGGCAGCCTCCTCGGCGGTCTGGGCGGTTTCGGTTACCGGAGTTTCTGTTTCCTTGGGAGCGGGGGTAACCGGCTCCTGCTGCTTTGTTGTTTCTTCTGTCATATGGGATCAATCCTCCTGCTTCGGTGGTTCTGGAATCTGTTTTGGTGCGGCGCCTTCGATGGGGGCTGCGGGCAATGCTTTCGAGAACATCTTGCCCAGACCCTCGGCGAAATATGTTAGCTTTGCCGCAACCTGGGCGTAGTCCATTCTGGTGGGACCAACGACGCCCAGCATGCCCTGCATGCCATCGCCCAAATCATAGCGCGCCATGACCACGCTGGTGTCCTTCAGTGCCTGAGAGACATTTTCGGGACCCACCAGAATCTTGACCTGATCCTGTTCGTCAGGAACAGGCAGGGTGGAAATGGTTTCGGCATCCAAATGGGTGATGAGCTCGGTTGCCTTGCTGACGTCCTGATATTCCGGCTGCCCCAGCAGCTTGGTCTGACCGGTGACGTAGACGTTGTTTTTCTGCTCTTCTGTAAGAAGCAAAACGGTGTAGTCTACAATCACGGAAACCAGACTGGCGGCAGAACCGGCGTTTTTCTGAATCTTACCCAGCAACTGCGGGGTAATTTCCTGAGCGGACAAGTCTGTGAGGCTGGCGTTGAGCACGGCGGTCAAACTCTTTAAGTCCTGTGCGTCTACTTCCACCGGCAGCTTAATGAGCTTGTTGCGGACTGCCTCGGTGCTGGTGAGCAGCACAAGAATGAAATTATGGGGTGCAGTTTGAATCAGCTCAAAGTGCTGGATGGTAACGGCACGGCTTTTGGTGGCAACGGCATAGGCGGGAAGATTGGTAAGTCCGGAAATCAGCTGACCAACCTGGGCAATTGCCTTATCGAATTCCTGAAGCCGATTGTCCATTGCCTTGGAGAGCTTTTGGGTTTCGTCCCGGCTCATGCGGTAATCCTGCATCAGCTCATCAATATAAAACCGATAGCCTGCCGGAGAGGGAACACGCCCGGCAGAGGTGTGGGGCTGTTCCAAAAGCCCTGCCTCGGTGAGCGTTGCCAACTCGTTGCGAATGGTGGCGGAGGAAAAACTCATGTCCGGCATAGCGGCGATGGTTTTGGAGCCAACCGGTTCGGCTGTGTCTACATAACAATCTACCACGGCGCGGAGTATTTTTTTCTGCCGCTGGGTTAAGTCCATGTTTCACACCTCTTTCGCTTTAGCACTCCATCTCTCTGAGTGCTAAGATAAATGTACCACTGCTTACCGGGATTGTCAATAGGAGATTATGAATAAATTTGAAACAATTCAAAACCGTCGGAAAATGGGCAGAATCGCACGCAAAAATCTGATAAAATATCCACATTCCCTGTTCACAGCCATGGGGCAGCCATCGTCTATATAGGTGAAAGGACCTTTCACACCACCTGATTGCTTGGAGGTTTTCCTATGAAGCGATTTTGCAGCCTGTTATCTTTGCTTCTGGTTATTTGTGCGGTTGTATCAGGATGTCAAAGCAAGCCCGCGAAGGCTGTGCCGGACAGCGGCACTTCTGTTCCGGTCACAGCTATCGACAGCTCTGACATGCAACCGAAAGCCGCTTTGTCAGGCAGTGACAACGGCAATACTTCCCAGTCCACATTCGATGAACCCACAAACGCGGCGGGAAATGCTCCACCGCAGTATGGCAGCAACCCCATATTTACTTTGGAGGACGGCGTGCTGACGGCAAACGGCGATCCGGTGCCAAAGAATATTACGGAGCTGGACCTGTGTCACGCCGAATTCCCGGACTACCGATTTTTAGAGGATTTTACAGACCTAGAGAAATTGGATCTATCAAACAGCAGCATCTCCGATGTTTCCGTTCTTTCCGGGCTGACAAATCTAAAAAGACTAAGCTTAGCAGATTCCCCAGTTTTGGACCTTTCTCCGATCAAGTGTTTACCGAATTTGTGGCTGCTGGACGTTTCCGCCACCGGGATCGACTTTGATTTTCAGGGCTGGTCCTGTCAGGACACGTTGGAGGTACTGTATCTCTATTCAACCGAGACCTCGACCTTAGCCGGCATCCATTCTTTCCCGCATCTTCTTGAGCTTTGGGCCTGGGATATCCCCGCTACGGATTTTTCTGATTTAAGCGCACTGGAAAACATGGAAAGCATGATCCTGTCCTGTACCGCATTGGAGGACCTCTCCGTTCTCTCCGGCATGACCAGGCTGAGGACGCTGGATATCTCTGATACCAACGTATCGGACTTTTCCCTGATTACAAAAGATAACTTTCCGAATTTAACCACCCTCTCCGTTGCCGTTCCGGAGTCCCAGGCTGCCGAAATTGCGTCCGCATATCCATCCCTGACTGTTCAGAACTTTTATGACGGGGAATGATGCGAGTATGAGAAAATCCCGAACGATTTGAATTTGAACCGCAAACCAATCTACACAGAAAGGAGGCGCGGCATGGAGGACGAGAAAATCCTGGCGCTCTATAAAGCCCGAAATGAAGCCGCCATTGTGGAAACAAACCGAAAATACGGTAGCTACTGCGGCGCCATTGCTTACAATATTCTCATGTCCTATGAGGACAGCGACGAATGCGTGCAGGACACGTGGCTGAAGACCTGGAATGCCATTCCGCCGGAGGTTCCCAGACGGCTGAAAAGCTTTGTGGGCAGAATAACCCATAATCTTGCCATTGACCGCTATCGGAAAAATGCCCGGCAAAGCAGGTGTACCCTGGACGAGGTGCTGTCGGAATTGCAGGTGCCGGAGCTTTCCGATCCGGCGCAGTCAGCGGAGGCAAAGGAGCTTAGCCGGATGATTTCGGACTTTCTCCACGCCCAGCCGCCTGAGAAACGAGTGCTTTTTGTGCGGCGGTACTGGTATGTGGATTCCATCCCGGAAATCAGCCGAAAAACCGGCATGAAGGAGGACAGAATCCGCACGGAGCTGTACCGCATGCGGAAAAAGCTGCGACTATGCCTCGAAAAGGAGGGTTACACAGTATGAAACGGGACAGCCTGTTTTGGGCAATCTGCAATCTGGAGGATGACCTGATCCTGGAGGCGGAGGAGGGCAATATGATGAAAAAGAAGCATGGAAAAAAGGCAGTTCGAATTGCGCTGATTGCTGCGGCAGCGGCGGTATTATTGGCGGGCACCGTGGTGGCGGCAAGGCTCTATACCAGGTCGGCGGACCGGATGGAGCAGAACTGGAACCGGGTGGCGCAGCAGCCCATGACCACGGAGCAGAAGGACTTTATTGACGAAAAATCGGCGGATATTGGAGAAACCGCTGTGGATCAGGGCATTACCATTACGGCGCAGTCCGTCACCTGCACCGATGACACGGCATATATCTCCGCGGTGGTACAGATGGATCAGGAGCAATATTCGGAGCCGTATATGGAGCTGTTTCCGGCGGATGCGGCAGCCACGGTGGAGAATCCAAATTGGGCGGAGCCGGTGGTGTGCAGCCGTATAGAGACAAGCGGCAACACCATGCAGGACGATGGCAGCAGAGAGCTGGAATGGCGGATTGAGCTTTCCAAACTTCCAGAGGGCCAGCGGCTCAATGACGGCGCAACGGTGGTCACGGTGGAGGTAAACCAGATGGCCTTTCACTATGCGGCAGATGTGGAGCCTCAGGAGCAGATTATAGATGGAAATTGGACGCTTGCCGTTACCCTGCCGGAGAGCGATGCTACGCTGCCGGTGGACGCTCAGCAGAATGCGGAATTTACCGGCGACCTGAATTTTACGGTAGAGGAAATTCAGGTGACGGCAGACAGCTTACAGTTCCAGCTGGTGGCACCCAGCAATGATTATGTAATTGTAGGCACCGACATGCTGGAGCTGGCAAAGGCAGCGGAACCGGATGCACCGTTCTACTCGGTGGAAGCACTGCTAACGGACGGAACCAGTGTACCCACCACCGGCGCGTCCATGTCCTATGATGAGGAAAGCGGCATGGACGAATGGAGCGTTCAATGGGTGGCGCCCATTGACCCGGAGACGGTAGTGGCGCTGATTTTCAGTGACGGCGCTTCGCAGCAGGAAATTCCGCTGGAATCATAACCTCAAAAGAGAGAATACCCCGGCTCACGGAAGTTCCATGAGCCGGGGTATTTTGGATTGCTTACGATAGCTCCCGTCCTGCCAGTTCTGCGGCAACAGCGCCGTCAGACAGTGCGGTGACAATCTGCCGAATCTCCTTGGTGCGGATATCTCCGGCGGCAAAAATCCCGGGAACGGAGGTGCGGCAATCCTCTCCTGCCGCAATATAGCCGCTGGGGTCCGTTTCCACCAAATCTCCATAGAGGGAGGTATCCGGGCTCAGACCGATGGCAATGAATACACCGGACAGGGGGATGGTTTCCGTAACGCCATTTTGGGTGACGGTGATGCCGCTGACCTTATTGTCTCCCAGAATTTCCGTGACCTCGGTCTGGAAGCGTACTTTAATATTGTCCTTTTCTGTCACTCGCTGTACCAGCGCTGCCTGACCGCGGAATTCGTTTTTCCGTACCAACAGATAGACGGTGCTGCAGATGCCGGAGAGATAGAGGGCGTCCTCCAGCGCCGTGTTGCCGCCGCCTACTACGGCAACATCCTGTCCGCGGAAAAATGCACCGTCGCAGACTGCGCACCAGCACCGATATAATGGATCGCACTGCAAAATCGCGCCGCGCCCGCCGCCGTAGGGGTAGT
>CAJKNS010000176.1 GCA_905201305.1 uncultured Eubacteriales bacterium | reverse complement strand
TGCCCCTGCGGGAGGAAAACCGCAGTCTGCTCCGAACCACCGGTATTGTAGTATTTCTCCGCCGGGATCCCGGCGAGATCTACGACACAGGAGACATGTCCGGCAGACCCTTAGGACAGCAGGGACGGGAGGCATTTCTGAACCGTTTTGCCCAGCGCGAGCCCATCTATCAGGCGTTTTCTCACATCGTCATAAACGATTTCTCCAGCCCGGAAGCCACCGTGGCGGAGATTCTAACTAAATTGGAGGGACAGCTATGAGATTTTTAGTCATTAACGGACCCAATCTGAATCTGCTTGGCTCCCGGGAGCCGGACATTTACGGAAAAAGCGGCTATGATGCCCTGGTTGCCCGGATTCGGGAATCCGCAGCCAGCATGAACGTGGAGGTGGAGTGCATGCAGTCCAACCACGAGGGTGCCATCATCGATGCCATCCACAAGGCAAAGGGCGCCTTCCACGGCATCATCATCAACCCCGGCGCTTACACCCATTACAGCTATGCCATTCTCGATGCGCTGAAGGCAGTGGATCTGCCTGCGGTGGAGGTTCATATCTCCAACATCCACAAGCGGGAGGAGTTCCGGCACAAATCCGTCACTGCTGCCGGCTGCGACGGTCAGATTTGCGGACTGGGTCAATTTGGCTATGTGGCAGCCATGGGGTATCTCATTGAAAAGCTGAGCAGCCATGCAGATTGAGTATCATAACGGCACGCGGCTGATGTGCGTCATTGGGGATCCCATCGGTCACAGCCTGTCTCCCCTGCTTCACAACACCATGCTTCGGGAGCTCCATGAGGATGCCCTGTATCTGGCGGTTCCGGTGCCTGCCGGTACGGTTGGGGAATTCGTTACAGCGGCAAAAACCATTGGAATTCAAGGCTTTAACCTGACCATGCCCCATAAGGAGGATATCATTCCCTATCTCTCCGCCATGACGCCGGAAGCAAAGCGTTGCGCTTCTGTGAACTCCGTGCGGATTCGGGATGGCAAGCTGGAGGGGCATTCCACCGACGGTTTGGGCTTTCGTCAGTCCTTGACGGAATTCTCTCGGGATTTTCTCGGACAAACCGTTACCATTCTGGGCGCAGGCGGTGCGGCAAAGTCCATTGCCATGACAGCAGTGGACAGCGGCGCAAAAAAGGTCTATATTTCCAATCGCACCCTGGCACGGGCACAAAAGCTCTGTGAAAACGAAGCTGCTATGGAAGCCCTGTCACTGGAGCAGCTGAATGCTGTGCTGCCCCAGACGGATCTGCTCATCAGCACACTACCCATTGGTATGTCCGGTATCGGCGGCAGCGACGTGCCCTGTCTGGATGCCCTGAAGCCCGATGCACTATGTATGGACTGCATCTATGCCCCTGCTATGACCCCGTTTATGGAAGAAGCACGGCGCACCGGTCACGAAGCCGGAAACGGCATCGGCATGCTGATTTACCAGGCGATTTTCGCCATGGAATTCTTCCTGAATCGACCGTTTCCTGAGAACACGGTTTTGCACCTTGGGAAAGCCATGCAGGACGCCTGCGGTGTGGATCCCCGGGGACTTGCCTAAATACGCAAAAATCCGAAACCCGATTTTCCGGGTTTCGGATTTTTTATGCGTGATACCTTCGTTTTAGATGTTGCACCACATCTGCAATCGCACCCTGGTCACAGTCGCAGACAATCACATCCGCCGCACTGAGCGCCGCCTGGGTGCTCCCTGCGGGCGTGAATCCAACCGCTGCTGCTTCCAGCATGGCAAGATCGTTTTCGTTGTCTCCGGCGCAGTAGAGGTTCGCTCGATCAATGCCCAACAGCTCCGCCAGCTTGATTACGCCGCTGCCCTTGTTACAGCCGCCGGGGGTAATCTCCAGCAGCATGGGATGGGAGAAAAAGATACCGTAGCGGCTCCCAAACTGTTCCTTCATCCACCGCTGCATTTCCTCCAAATGCTCGTGGGTATCCTCAAATTTGGCATACACCCAAGGTATTGGAATGTCCTCCAGCGCCGCCACCTGGGCATGCTGACCTGTGACCTCCAGATGGACTTTTGTTACCTCATTGGGTCGCACCGCATAGAGCTGCCCTGCTCCGAAAACTTCCACCGCCGAGGTTGGAAATGCTTCCAATGTTTCGGCAAAGTCCTTTTTCACAGTTTCCTGAAAGCACGCCTCAAACAGCAGCCGCTCCCGTCTCAGGTCGTAAATTTGTGTTCCGTTTGCTACAATCACCGGCGCACCAATGGGCAGTCCCGGCGCCTGCAGCCGTACCGATTCCAGCCCTCTGCCGGACGCCAGGGTAAACAGTCCGCCCTGGGAGACGAACCATTCAAGCGCCTGCTTTGTCCGCTCCGGCAGCTGCTTTTTCCGGTTTACCAGGGTATCGTCAAAATCCGACACCAGCAGCACACCATCGAATATTCCCATGCATATCTCTCCTTATCGTCAGGAAAAGGGCGAAAACGCAGCATGCGTTTCCGCCCTTATGTCTTGTGTTAGCCGCCCAGATATGCCTTCTGCACCCTGGGATCGCTGAGCAGCTCTTTTGCATCGCCGCTCATGGAAATGGTACCAGTCTCCAGCACATAGGCGCGGTCTGCAATGGACAGTGCCACTTGTGCGTTCTGCTCCACCAGAAGAATGGTGGTGCCTGCCTGATGCAGCTCCTTGATGATGTCAAAGATCTGCTCCACCAGAATGGGCGCCAGACCCATAGAGGGCTCGTCCAGCATGAGGAGCTTGGGCTTGCTCATCATTGCGCGCCCCATAGCAAGCATCT
The DNA here is from genome assembly GCA_905201305.1 of uncultured Eubacteriales bacterium. Lineage (GTDB taxonomy): Bacteria > Bacillota > Clostridia > Oscillospirales > Oscillospiraceae > HGM13006. The sequence continues at coordinate 2,577 of CAJKNS010000176.1, read as the reverse complement.
GCTGCTCACCGCCGGACAGGGTACCGGCAGTCTGCTTATAGCGCTCCTTCAGCCGGGGGAAGCGCTGATATACATCTTCAATGGAACCGGCAATCTCGCTCTGATTCCGGGTATAGCCGCCCATCTCCAGATTCTCCTGTACGGTCATCTGGAGGAACACCCGGCGTCCTTCCGGGCACAGCGCCATGCCATGGGAAACCACCTTGTGGGCGGGAACATTGATAATGCTCTTTCCCTCAAACTCGATGCTGCCGCTTCTGGGCTTCAAAAGACCGGATACGGTGTTCAGGGTGGTGGACTTACCGGCGCCGTTGGCGCCAATCAGGGTCACAATTTCCCCCTCTTCCACCTCGAAGGAGATGCCCTTAATGGCATGGATGCTGCCATAATATACGTGGAGATCCTCAACCTTCAGCATACTCATGACTTAGCCCTCCTTCTTCTTGCCCAGATATGCCTCAATGACCTGGGGATTTGCCTGGATTTCCTCGGGAGTACCCTTGGCAATGATCTTGCCGTAGTTCAGCACGGCAATGCCCTCGCAGATACCCATGACCAGGTTCATATCGTGCTCAATGAGCATAATGGCAATATGGAACGTATCGCGGATTTTCCGAATATTCTCCATCAGCTCCGCCGTCTCCGAGGGGTTCATACCGGCAGCAGGCTCGTCCAGCAGCAGCAGGAAAGGATTGGTGGCAAGGGCACGGACAATCTCCAGCCGGCGCTGTGCGCCGTAGGGCAGCGATCCCGCCTGATGGTCCTTGAGATTTTCCATATCAAAAATACTCAAAAGCTCCATAGCACGTTCATGTGCCAGCTTCTCGCTCTTCCAATACCGGGGCAGCCGGAAAATATCAGACACCATGCCGCCCTTCATATTATTGTGCAGACCAACCTTGACGTTTTCCTCCACGGTCAGCTGATCGAACAGGCGGATGTTCTGGAAGGTACGGGCAATGCCTGCCTTGTTTACCTGAACGGTGTTCATGCCGGAGGTTTCCTTGCCGTCCAGCAGGATGGTGCCGCGGGTGGGCTGATAGACCTTGGTAAGCAGGTTAAACACGGTGGTTTTGCCGGCGCCGTTGGGTCCGATGAGTCCTGCAATTTCCGTTCTTCCAACAGTCAGGTTGAAGTCGTCCACAGCGGTAAGACCGCCGAAATCAATGCCCAGGTGCTTTGCCTCCAGAACCGGAGTTTTGTCCAAATCACGCTCGGGGATAATGCTGTCGCTGGGTACGGGAACCATCTTACTCATGTGTGCCGCCTCCTTCCTCAGAAACTGCAGGTGCTTTCTTCCAGAACATAACCTTGCTCTTCACCATATTCCAGCCGCTCTTCAAGGTGGGGTTATTGGTGACCAGCATGACCAGAATCAGCACAATGGCATAGATCAGCATGCGGTAATCGTTCATGGCGCGCAGTGCCTCAGGCAGAATGGTCAGTACCGTTGCCGCAATGATGCTGCCGCGGATATTACCCATGCCGCCCAGAACCACAAATACCAGGATCAGAATCGAAGTGTTGAAGTCAAACTTCTTGGGCACGATGGTGGAATAGTTCATGGCATACAGTGCGCCTGCCATACCAGCCAGCGCAGCGGAGGTCACAAATGCCATCAGCTTATACTTGGTGATATTGATGCCCACGGACTCTGCTGCAATGCGGTTGTCTCGAATTGCCATAATCGCACGACCGGAACGGCTGCGAATCAGGTTCAGGGTAACAGTCAGCACCACCAGCACCAGAATAAAGCCCGCTACAAAGGTAGAAAGCTTTGTCACACCAGTAGCGCCCATGGGACCGTTAATCAGGACTTTGCCATCCACCAGCCCCAGCGCGTCGGTGCTCTTCATGCTGAAATGCAGTCCGGAGCCATCTACGCCCACATAGAGGTTGTTGAGGATGTTCTTGATAATCTCGCCAAATGCCAGGGTAACAATGGCAAGATAGTCGCCCTGGAGCCGCAGAACCGGGACGCCGACAATCACGCCGGCAATGGCAGCCATAATGCCGCCTACAATGATCGCAAGCAGCAAACGGACCGGACCACTGGGTACCGCATTCTGAATGCTCATTGCCAACACCACGCCGGAGAATGCGCCGACGCTCATAAAGCCGGCATGACCCAGGCTCAGCTCGCCCAGAATACCAACCGTCAGGTTCAGGCTGATTGCCAAGCAAATGTACACACAGATGGGCACCAGCTGACCGGACAGGGAGTTGGTTACATGTCCGCCCGACACAAGAAACTGCATAATCACAAAGGCAAGGATAACAATGCCATATGTAATCATATTGCTGCGGGTGGTTTTACTGATTTTTTTCATAGCAGCCACCTCACACTTTCTCTCTGACCTTCTTGCCCAAAAGACCCGCAGGCTTAATGAGCAGGACAACGATCAGAACCGCAAACACAATGGCATCGCTGAGCTGAGTGGAGATATATGCCTTACTGAAAATCTCGATGACACCCAGCAGGATGCCGCCCAGCATTGCGCCGGGAATGGAGCCAATGCCGCCCAGAACTGCCGCCGTGAATGCCTTGATGCCGGGCATGGAGCCGGTGGTGGGCAT
>CAJKNS010000175.1 GCA_905201305.1 uncultured Eubacteriales bacterium | reverse complement strand
TTTCGCCCAGAGATATTACCCCCGAGGCAACCCTGTCGGTGATTGAGCGGGAGACCCGGGGCATTCCGGAAGCCATGCGTGCCTTCAGCATGACCATTACCGATAAGGCTTGCCTGAGCCGGGAAGCGGCGGGCATCCGTGGGGAAACCCTGATTGTCAATTTGCCCGGCAGCCGGAAGGCATCCACCGAGAACCTTTCTGCGGTATTAAAGCCCATTCATCACGGCATTGAGATTCTCCGGGGTGAGACGGCAAACTGCGGCGAGGAGCATCATCATCACCACGAATAAGCGCAAAAGAATTGCGGGACAGGATGCATTTCCTGTCCCGCATTGTCTCAATTAAAGCTGATCGTAGGGCTTGACCGTAACGGACTGCTGATCGAAGTCGATGAAAATCTGATAGGCATAGTTATCCTCACTGGTGTCCCAGATTTCCACGTATTTTGGGGTTACTTCAATGATGATTTCCGTATCCTCGTGGGAGTATTTATTGTAGCTGCCCCAGAGGTATTCCTGATACAGGGCTTCAAATTTCCGTCCCGGCTCGTCTACAACCAGACCCTTATTTTCGGCAATACCCTCCACCTGAACGCCGCTCCAGCACAGAGCAACGTGGGGATTTTGAAAGAGCTGTTGGGTTTTCCGGAAGTTCTTGTCGGTTTTGAACCAGATTTTTTGATCGTAGAACAGGCAGCTGACGTTGCGCACCATCACATAATCCTGGACCGAGCTGGCAAGCGCCATGATTTTGGAATGCCCCAGCTTTTCAAACATCAGTTCTACTGCCTGGGAAAAGGTCAATGATTTGTCCACGCTGAAATTCATAAAGGATACCTCCGTTTCGTTATGCAAGGGCGAAGCGCTTCATGGGTGCGCTGAGCTTTTTGTATACCAGCAGGGTAATCAGCGAAGTGACCACCCGGGAAATCAGGTTAAAGGGTACCACGGAGAACGCTACCATGGTGGGAATATTTCTGATCCAGGGATTGACCGCAGCGCAGATCTCGATGATGCCGTCCCAGTTCATGCCGTAGAGCTTGATGTACAGGGGAAAGATGACATAGACGTTGGTAAAGATGGAGATTACCACGCTGATGACCGTGCCCAGTGCCAGACCAACCACGGCTCCATGCTTGGTGCGATGGCGGCGATAGTACCAGAGCGCCGGAAGCACATAGGCAAGGCTGAGAATCAGGTTCATAAGCTCGCCGGTCATCAGGGAGCTGCTGCCCTTAAACAGCAGCTTTAAGCCGATTTTTACCACAATGATCTCTATCGCGCCGATGGGACCCAGGATAAAGCCGCCAATCAGCTCCGGCAGCGCGGAAAAGTCAAATTCCGCAAAGGGGGAAATTACCGGCACGGAGAAGCTGAAAAACATCAGCACAAATGCCACCGCACCGCAGAGTGCCGCCATGGTCAGACGGCGAAGGGATTCTTTTTTCATGATTCAAACCTCCAAACAAAAAATGCGCTCTTTGCTGAGCCTGAAAACACCTGGATTCTCTGACTTCATCCAGGCAAGCAGGCAACAAAGAAACGCACCGGGGATACGGAGGTTTGCCGCACTTATCTTCTTTCATCCAGACTGTACTGTTGGTCCCGGAGTTACACCGAGTCAACGGCTGCGAGAGCCGGTCGCGGACTATACCGCCAGTAGGGGAATTGCGCCCCACCCTGAAGACAAAGTATTCAGTTGATTTCGGGGATATTATAGGACGGTTTTTTACGAATTGCAAGTATTTTTGCAGATAATTCGAAAAAATGTTGCGCCGAATCCACGAAAGACAAAGTGCACAGGGAATAGCGGCATTGACAGTTGCATTTAATAGTCGTACATGCTAAACTAATACTCACGTGCGCATTTGAAACGACGTGAGAGGAGAAAAGACGTGTATGAAAGAACGGAAGAATAAACGAAGCACGTTTTCCGACAAAATCGGATTTGTGCTGGCGGCAGCCGGCGCATCGGTGGGACTGGGCAACATCTGGAGATTTCCCTATCTGGCTGCCAAATATGGCGGCGGTATTTTTCTGCTGGTCTATATTGTCCTGGCGCTGACCTTTGGCTATGCCATGATTATGGCGGAAACGTCTCTGGGTCGTATGACCGGAAAGAGTCCTGTGGGCGCTTATCAGGCATTTGGAACATCCAAATGGCGGTCTTTGGGCGGCTGGATCAATGCGGTGATTCCGATTCTGATTGTGCCCTATTATTCTGTGATCGGCGGCTGGGTCATTAAATATCTGGTGGAATATCTCATGGGGCATGGACATCAGCTGGCAGCCGACGGCTATTTTTCCGCGTTTATTTCCAGCGGTGTTTCCACGGAGGTGTGCTTTGTGGTGTTTGCGCTGTTCACGCTGGCAATTATTTTTGCAGGCGTGCGCAATGGCATTGAGCGGGTGTCCAAAATCATGATGCCCATTCTGGTGGTGCTGTCGCTGGTGATTGCGGTCTATTCCGTCACACGCCCGGGCGCACTGGCTGGCGTAAAGTATTTTCTGGTGCCCAATTTTCAGGATTTTTCCTGGATGACGGTGGTATCCGCCATGGGGCAGGTGTTCTATTCTTTGTCCATTGCCATGGGCATCCTGATTACATTTGGCTCTTATATGAAAAAGGACGTGTCCATTGAAGGCTCCACTCGAAATGTGGAGATTTTCGATACGGCAATTGCGATTATGGCAGGGCTCATGATTATTCCCGCGGTGTTTGTATTTTCCGGCGGCAGCGCGGAGAACCTGAAGGCGGGTCCGTCGCTGATGTTTATCACCATTCCCAAGGTGTTTGCCAGCATGGGCATGGGAACCGTTGTGGGCATTCTGTTCTTCCTGCTGGTGCTGTTTGCCGCAGTGACCAGCTCCATTGCCCTGACGGAGAGCGCCGTTTCCACCTTTGAGGACGAATTTGGCTGGGGCAGACGGAAGGCTACTGTCATTGTCGGCATTGTAATGCTGGCGCTGGGCAGTCTGTCTTCCCTGGGCTATGGTCCGCTGGCTGGCGTGACCATCATCGACATGCAGTTCCTGGATTTCTTTGATTTCCTCACCAACTCTGTGATGATGCCCATCGCCGCCATCGCCACCTGCCTGCTGGTGTCCAAGGTGGTGGGTGTTGATGCCATCGAACAGGAAGTGACGCTGGAGGGCGGTACGTTCCGGCGGAAAAAGGTTTTTTGCGTGATGATTCGCTATATCTGCCCGATTTTTGCAGTGATTATTCTGCTGAGCTCCGTGGCAAATGCCTTTGGATTGATTGCAATGTAAAAAGATACAAGCTCCGAACCCAATCCGGGTTCGGAGCTGTTTTTTTATGAGGCAGAGCCGTCCAGCTGGGCGATGTATTCCTCCAGACAGATGCCCTCTTGGTGGATGGCAGCGGCGGCTTCTTTTCCGACATATCGGTAGTGCCATGGTTCATAATCGGTTCCGGTGAGCTGAGTTTTTCCCTGAGGATAGCGGAGGATAAAGCCATATTGCCAGGCGTTTTCTGCCAGCCAATTGTACACATCCTCGCCGGTGGAATAAACACCATCGGCATTGATATCCACGGCAAGACCGGTTTGGTGCTCGCTGCAGCCTACGGTGTTGACCCATTTTTTCGCTTCATTCCGTGCAAGCCTGCCCACATAGCCCTGAGACTCGAATTCTTCCACCTTTTCGTCCATCAATTCCTTCTGCTTTTCGGCGGTACGGTAGCCGGACGCCACCACCGGATAAACGTCCTGGGCACGCATATCGTCAAACATCTGCTGAAGGTCGGGATAAATTCGGCTGTCTACCTTTTGCCCATTGGAAAGCTCCGTCAGCTCCGGGTTCCAGTCCTTTGGAATCTGGTGCTGCTGGTTGACCAGAATCAGGTTCCGGCCATGCTCCATGGTGGCATAGGGCACAGAGGACTGACCCAGCTCCGGCAGAAATAAATATGCGCCTGCCAGCACCAGCGCTGCCAGCAAAAGGACGCTCAATAAAATCGGCAGAATTCTACGGGAATGCCGCCGGTGTTCAGAAAACCGCATGTTGATCGCTCCCTACACAATCTGATCCTATCATAGTGTTGCCGGGATTAAAAAGCAATTGGATGGGCGGTTAAGATTTCCTTAAGGTGCAAAACGGCTCCATTCTCAGAACGAACTGAGAACGGAGCCATACATGGTTTTAGCCAATGGAATAGCCGGTAATTTTGGAAACCCACTGGAGGAATTCGTCCTGATCGTCGTCCTCGCAGTGACCGCCATCCCAGACCAGGCGGCAGTTTACATCCTTTTCGGCGTTTTCTGCGGCGGTTGCCAGCAGCACCGCAGGAGGAACCGCCAGGCAGGGATCGCAGGCACCGTGACGAATCCACCAATGCGGTGCAACGTCAGAGTGCTTCCGGAGAATGTGCCAAATGGGATTCTGACTGTGGACAATCTCCTTCAGTGCCGGATCGACCACGGCATCGGGGTCCCCGGTGGCAAGCTGGAGGGAGTAGTCCGTAAAGTGCCGGGCAGCCTGATGTGCATTTCCATAGAGATTGGGACCGGGCTGCTCATAGCCAAGATCATCAAAGGAGGGAACCCGGGCGTCACGGGTGGCATAGATGCCAAAGTCCTCAAAGCGCACCACGGCAGTGTTGCCGTCATAGTGAATCCAGGGATGGGCAGCAAGATAGGCGTCCCGCTTGTCTGCGCTCATTTTGCGGAGATATCGGGTGGCATCGGGGGAAAGATAGGTTTTGGCAATGTATTCCCCCAAATTGTCAATGGTCAGGCGACCAAAGCCGTTTTTGCCCACAAAGGTTTCCGACTGGAGATAGTCGCCAAAGAGCGAAGAAAGATGGTCCGAGCGCTTTTTCTCCTCTGGAACGGTAATCAGTGCGTTTCCCTGCCATTCCACAGCGCCGTCGGCAATTTCATGCCCGATAATGGGACTGGTGGAGTAGGAAGCAAAGATGTCGTCCCGTTCCTTGGCGGCGCCAATGGCATCCAGATACGGCTCAAACCAGGTGCAGTTTCCGGATGCACCCACCAGAGTAGACTGCCAGCCGCCGCCGGAGCCGCCGGTGGTGATGATCTTTTCCGGATCGCCTGGAATCAGCTGGGCGTTATGCCGGAGATAGCGAACGGCGGCTTTTAAATCCACAATGGCAGCGGGAGCTTTTCCGTAGAACGTGCCGTCAGACCACTGATTTTCTCTGCCGCGGCATCCGACCTCTACCAGCACATAGCCCAGCGCCAGCTTGCCCCAGCGGCTGCCATCGGGAGGTGCTGCTTCGCCGGGATCGCCGCCGGGACCTGGCATTCCGGCAGGCTGGAAGCTGCCAAGGGTTTGGATGCCCATAATACCGCCGCCGGCATGACCCTCACCGCCTGCCATCTTCTCCCATTCCTCACTACTGGTGATCTGAGAAGCGGGCATCGGGGGATGTGCATCGGGAGCACCGGGACCACCGGGA
>CAJKNS010000174.1 GCA_905201305.1 uncultured Eubacteriales bacterium | reverse complement strand
AAATCAGCAGCAGAATCAGCGCCAGTCCGCTGCAAACCGATGCCGTCATCCACGCCTTTGCCTTCTGCTGCCGGACCCCCTCCAGCTCCAGTATCATCCGGTCCAGCCGGTCCTGATAGAGCTTTAGGGTCCGCGCCTGTCCCCCCAGATCATAGCGTCCCAGCGCGCCGGACAGCTCCAGCAGCATCGCCCGAAGCTCAGCGGAAAAGCCCAGGGGCATTTCCTCCAGCTGGAGCTTTAAAGCAATGTTCAGGGGCCTTCCGGTGACAGACGCCATATTCACCGCCGTTCCCACAAACAGCTCCCCGATTTCGCCGCCCAGCTGCTGTCCTACCGTTTCAAACAGCTCCGGCATGGAGGGCATGTGCAGCTCCATCTCCTGTCCCATGAGCTCCAGACCCAGCCGCAGCTGACGAATCAGATGAAGCTGACGGCTCAGTCCCTGCCGCGCCATCCAGCCGCTCATCAGCGACGCCACTCCCACAAAGATTCCCCCTGCCAGTTTCAGCACCATCTCCCAATCGCTCCATTCTTTTGATTTTGTAATGCTCCAGCTCTATGATGTAATCAAACACGCCGTCCTCCAGCAGCTGCCGGAAGCCGGAACGCATCCTCAGCTGCCGGAGATTCCGGGCATGGACCGTTGCCAGCACCCGGACGCCCGCGCCCGCAATCTCCCGTACCGTTTCCAGCTCCGACTGTCCCCACAGCTCGTCCACCGCCATGATTTGCGGATTCATCACTCTCAGCAGCAGCGCCATGCCCTGATCCTTGGGACAGCCGGACAGCACATCGGTACAGGGTCCCAAATCCAGCGTGTTTTCCCCCTCCCTCTGGGCTGCCAGCTCCCGGCGCTGATCCACAACCCCGATCCGTATGCCCTGGGTGCTCAGCTGCCGGATCAAATCCCGGAGAAACGTGGTTTTTCCGCCTCCCGGCGGCGAAAGAATCAGCGCGGAATACAGGTTGTCCCCCTGCCGAAGACGCAATGCCGCCTGATCCGCTGCCCCCGGAATTTCCCGGGCAAATCGAATCACCAGGGAGGAAATATGCCTTAGGCCGAAGATTTTTCCGTCTCGCAGCACCGTTTCACCGCACAGTCCCATGCGGCAGCCCTGTTCCAGCGGCAGATACAGCCCTGTTTCCTCCATACGAAGAGCATAGGGAGAGCAGCTGGTTGCCCGGTCCAGAAGCGTTTTTAATAGCGCTTCGGTTACAGCAATGGGCTGTCCGTTCCGGCAAATCAGCTCCTCCCCCCAGGGAAATGCCCCCGTGACCTGCTGCCCCCGCCGGAATCGCAGCTCGCACAGCTGTCCCATTCTTCCGGGAGAAAGCTGCTCCAGTGCAAAATTCAGCTCCGGGGTTAGGGTGGATAATATCATAAGTACCGCCTCCTGCGTTAAAGGGTATGCGCGGCGCAGGAAAATATGATACGCCGGGCACTAGTCAACGGGGATTCCGGTATGGTATAATATCCGGGTGTTATGTCGAAAGGAGTCTCAATGATGCAGCCCAGTGCGTTTTTATCGATTCTGTCCGTTGCCGAACGGCTCAAGTGTAGTACCCGCCATTCCTGGACCTCCAGCGGTCGCCACGAAAGCGTGGCAGAGCACAGCTGGCGGATTACCCTGATGGCAATGCTCTGCGCCGATGAATTTCCCGACCTTGACATGAACCGGGTAATTCGCATGTGCCTGATCCATGATCTGGGCGAGGCATTTACCGGCGATATTCCCGCATTTAATAAGACAGATTCCGACGAGGAAGTGGAGGAGCAGCAGTTCTTTGCCTGGGTGGATACGTTTCCGGAGCCCACCCGGCAGGAATTCCGCAGTCTTTATGAGGAGATGGCGGCGCTGGAGACAAAGGAAGCCCGGCTGTATAAAGCCCTGGACAAGCTGGAGGCGCTGATTCAGCACGATGAGGCGGATATCTCCACCTGGCTGCCGCTGGAATATGATTTGCAGCTCACCTATGGCGCGGATTTGATGGATCTGACCCCGTGGCTCCGCAGTCTGCGGAACGAGGTGGACCGGGTGACCTGTGAAAAGATTGAGACTTCCAAACATGGATAAATGAAACGCATGGGATGGCTCCATTCCATGCGTTTTTCATGCTGTTTTCATGTTTTTTCGCAAATGATGGGACACTTTGCCCCTTTGTGCCGATGATATAGGTGTCAGCTGACAAACTTACGGAGGTGGCTTGGATGGAGGAACAACGCATCCTGAAAAAGATCATCCGGGGCAATGAGCATGCTCTGGAAGCCGCCATTGCCCAATATACCAGCTATGTTCTTGCGGTGATTCATAACCGAAGCCGGGGGTATTTATCCCAGGAGGACGAGGAGGAGGCTGCATCGGACGTGTTTTATGCACTCTGGCAGCATGCCGGTGAGATTTCTCCTGGCTGCCTGAGGAGCTGGCTGGGCAGTGTGGCGCGGAATAAGACCGTGGATCGGCTTCGGCGCAGGAAAATCGAACTGCCGCTGGAGGAAACGACCGCGGTGCTGGACGATCCCCAGGTGGAGCCTCTGACGGACTACGGCAAAGCCAACCTGACCTCCTCCAACTATGACGTGTTTTGCTCTGATGTGACCCATCTCTCCAGCGGCACGGTAGGCAGTCAGATCATTGAATCCAGCGAGGAGCTGGTGCGGATTCTCGTCTGGAGCGTGAAGGCTGACAGCATTGTCCAGTCCGGCGACCTCATCAGCTTTGAGGTCACCGTACTGGAGGACGGCGACACCGCGTCCCACCGCTATTCCCTGTTTAACGCCCCCATAGATTCCGTGCTCACCGATTCCGTCTCTCTCACCGGCGACGGCGACTATGTTACCGTTGTTCTCACGCCGCTGACCCTGCATCTGAAAAAGGTTATAGACCTGGGAATTTCTGCGGATGCCAGCGCCACCGAACGGATCGAAAAAGAGCACAAAATGGGTGTCATGGATTCCCCGGAAATCACTCTGACCATGACGGACGGCTCCCGCTATCCTGTTCTGGACGGCAATTGGCACGCTGGAGACGCAGACCTTGGTCAGTACGGCACCCTTGATCTGAGCACCGAAGGCGAGAATCAGGACGATGGCAGCGTCATCATTTCCCACACCCTGCTGTTTACCCAGCCGGTGGATTTGAGCAGCGTTGCCTCTGTCATCATTGACGGAATCGTTTATACCGTGAAATAAGCCATAACAAAAAGCGGGACAGCCGTCGCTGCCCCGCTTTTTTCGCATCCTGGCTGACATGTCCTGCCGGATACCCTTGACCGCTTGATAAAAGTTCCCTTTGGAATCACACAGGTTATCCTGTCTCAAGATTCCGCACTGATCTTCGATGTAATGATACATCGTCCTTCAGATGTTTCCTGGCCTTTGAAACACCGGTTCTTTTCCTCCCGGTCCATGAGAAGTATATGCAGTCCGACGCAGAATATACCCGCACGGAATAATTTTCTAAAAACAGCCGGTTCGGTTGCTTTTCCGGCAAAAATATGATATCATAGCTCAGTTATAAGCAAAAATTCTTGATTATTTGACGCTGCTACCCGGCGGCGATCCCAATGATAAGTGAGGAAATTTCATGTCAAAACGTGACCTGTACGATGACAGCCGGCAGCCGACGCAGAATTCCGGAGCGCCGTCCGAACACATGTCCGATCCGTTTGATGACCTGTTTGCCTCTGTGGACCCCTCTGAGTTTGAGTTTGAAGAGGACAAGGACGCATACTATAACGGTCCTCAGCGTCTTCCCACTGAGACTGAGCCAACAGAACCCAACGATTCCGCCGCTTCCGCACCGGATTCCGATGCAGCACCCCAGCAGGATTTTCGTCTGGGCGACTACACCGATTACGATAGCTACAGCGATTCCGGCACCTTTCGCTCCTACGACGGCTCCAGCGAATACCGGAGCTTTGACGCTGCCATGCCCGATGCCCCGGAGGAGGGCTGGTATCACTATTCCGACGAGGACAGCGACCTGGAAGATCAGGATGACGAGGACGAGGAGGATGACGAGGACGACGAGGACGACACCCCCTCCGGTACCCATCGTGCGCTTTCGGTTTTCTCCCATCTGCTTCTGCTGCTGATTACCCTTTTGGCAGCCTTTTATCTCATGGTGCTTTATGCGCCGATTCCCGTCCTGACCAACCTGCGGGACACCTACATCCGCACTGCCATGTCCACCCTGAACCACAAGTGGCTGGCAACTGCCATTATCCCCAGTGAAATCATCGATCAGGTGATGCTGGAGGACTTTGCCGCTGACGACGCCATGGTCGGCGTTCGTTCGGAGTGGGGCGGCGTCGCCGTCAGCAAGGTTCCCACCTTCAGCGACACAGCCGACTCCGCCCAGGAAACCGCCACGACAGGCACCAGCCCGGCAGACTCCAGCCCGGCAGACACCGAGGAAACCCAGCTGTATTCCAGCCCCGAAGAGCAGACGTTCTTTGAGATGTTCTATGAACTGGACTATGACTCCATGCAGAGCTATCTCAGCGCACATCCCGAAGCCCTGAGCTACGGCTGGAGCTATATCGACATCAACGAAGCCGGTCTCAGTGATTCCGGCACCGAAATCATGACAACCCAGGGCGATCAGGTATTGGCGCTGGACGCCCAGAACGGCATTCTGCTGCTGCGGGTACACTTCGGTTCCTCTCGCGGCGTCATGGCGATTTTAAAAGATACCTCCCGGCTGCACCTCTGCGCCGCCAGCACGCTGCCGGTCACCGGACAGACTGCCGGCAAAATCTGCGAGGATAACTCCGGTCTGCTTGCCATCACCGGCAGCGCCTTCCTGGACGACGGTACCAGCAACGGCGGACAGGTTTCCGGTCTGGCGATTTGCGAGGGCGAGGAAATGGGCACCCGTCTGGGTCAGCCCGGCGATAAGCGGCTGGAGCTCCGTGACGACAACAAAATGTATATCGTGGACTCCACCGAAGCCGTTGGCAGCGGTACCCGCGACGCCTGCGAGTTCCATCCTGCACTGGTGGTAGACGGCGTTGATTTGTCCGCACAGAGCACCTGGACCGGTCCTCAGCCCCGCGCCGTATTGGGTCAGAGTGACCGTCTGGAGACGATGATGGTGATCGTAGAGGGTCGTCTGGCAGACAGCCCCGGATGCAGCGTGGTAGACGTTGCCGCAAAGATGGTGGACTATGGCTGCGTTCAGGCGCTGAATCTGGACGGCGGCACCAGCGCCATTATGTATTACAAGGGCGAATATGTGACCCGGTGCTCCAACACCGCATTGCCCGGCGGCAGAACCCTGCCCTCTGCCTGGGTGTACAAATAAGTGGGATTCGCCGGCGCGACGGATTAGAATACAAAGGACGTACTGCGGTTTGCAGTACGTCCTTTTGCTGTAAGATTTTTTTCGCAAGTTCTTTTATTCTTTCAAGTCAATACCGCATAAATTGGCGGCGAGGATTCAGCCAGAGATTTTGCG
>CAJKNS010000173.1 GCA_905201305.1 uncultured Eubacteriales bacterium | reverse complement strand
GACCGGCGGGCTGCCGGTGACCGTCAGCTACGAGAAGGATCAGCTGAGCATCTCCGTGTCGGAGGTCTATTCCGTGACGTACCGCACGGTGACATACGACGAGAATTACAGCGAGGACATCCCGGTGTATGAGGTGGGCAGCGGCGCGCAGCTGTCCGTGATAAAGGGTGAGGGCTTCACCCTCTACGGACGGTACAATGAGGAGAACGTGGCGCTCCACAACGGAGATGTGGTAGAGCTGACGGAGCAGTTCGTGGGCCTGGGCATGGATGGACAGTACGCTGTACGGGTCCAGTACCGGAGCGCGGCGGAAACGGCGGAGCTGGAGGTTTATCAGATCACGTGGGAGGCGGGGGATTCAGTAAAACAGGTCGTCCCGCTGACGGAGGAGCAGGTGCAGACCATTCTCTCCGGCTACGGCGCTTATGCCGACGGCTGCTGCCACGACTTCTTCAACAGCTGCGACTTTGACGTTGCCGATCAGGCTGGCATCATGGCTGGCGAGTGCGACATGACCTTTGACGACTGCACCGCCGTCTGCGGCAGCTATTTTGCCCACATCCACTGCGTCATGGGCATGCCCTCCGAGGTCGGTACGCTGACCGTTCGGAACAGCGCCGTGAACTCCGTAAAGGACGCAGTCTCCATTCGCAGCCAGAATGCCATTGTCAGCATTGAGAGCAGCGACATCACCGCCGACAACGGCGTGCTGGTTCACTCCATCGTCAACACCGATCCCAACGCCACCAAGACCGGCGGCAAGCGGGTTTACGGCATTCATGTCCACATCAAGGATTCCGAGCTGGAGGGCGCCATTCTCCATGAGGATCCGGACCGTGAGATGAACGTCTACTTTGAGGAGGCTTCTCTGGTGGGCGCCATTCAGGGCGCTATCCTCCACTTTGACGGCGAGAGCACCTGGACTGCAACCAATCAGTCCTCCGTCACTCTGGTGGGCGAAGTGGATACCGATCAGATTGACGCGCCTGCCGGTGTTACCATTCAGGCAATCGGCAAGACTGCGGGCACCTATACTCTGGCTTCCGGCGGCATGCTGGTGGTCAAGGAAGGTTAATTTCACACAGCCATACGGGCTGCCGTCATAGTGCGGCAGCCTGTTTCGCATCTTGCAGGTCAAGTCCGGATATGCTATACTCACACCATCTGAATGAAAAAGAGGTTACGACCATGACGGAAAATTTTGAAGCCAAGCTCAATGAATATGCCCATCTGCTGGTGGAAATCGGCATGAACGTTCAGCCCGGGCAAACCCCGCGGATCGCAGGAAGCATCGACTGTGCCCCCCTGATTCGGCTGTGTGCCAAGGCGGCGTTGGATCTGGGCGCACGGGACGTTATTGTGGACTGGACCGACGATTTTGTCACCCGGCAGCGCTATCTCAAGGCTGACGCTCAGGTATTCTCCGAATTCCCCAGCTATATGCAGGAGAAATTCGACTATATGACCGCCCACAGCAATCCCGTGCTCAGCATTGACAGCAGCGATCCTCAACTGCTTCAGGGCGTGGATCCCCAGCGGATTCAGGCATGGCGCAGAGTTTCCGGCAACAGTCTCCGCGCCTATTATGACGCCATGACCGCAGGAAAATTCCAGTGGTCGATCGGCGCCTATCCCACCGCTGCCTGGGCGCAGAAGGTTTTTCCGGAGCAGTCTGCCGCCGATGCTGTAGATGCGCTGTGGAACGCGATTTTTGCCACCTGCCGGATTTCCGGCGACGGTACTGCCGTTGCCCGCTGGCGGGAGCATGTGGACACCTGTGCCCGCCGGTGCAAAACCCTCAACGACTATAATTTCCAAGCACTGCACTATCAGAACGCTCTGGGCACCGATCTTACCGTCACGCTGCCGGAGAACCATATCTGGCAAGGCGGCAGTGAGCGGAACGTAGATGGCGTAGAATTCGTCGCCAATATGCCCACGGAAGAGGTCTTTACCGCACCCCAGTGGAATGGGGTCAACGGCAGAGTGTATGCCGCCCTGCCCCTTGCCATGGACGGCAACCTCATTGAGAATTTCTATCTGGACTTCAAGGACGGTAAAATCGTAGACGTTCATGCGGAAGCCGGCGAAGAATACCTCCGTGCTGCCACTCAGGTGGACGAAGGTGCTTCCTATCTGGGCGAGGTTGCCCTGGTCCCCTATGATTCCCCTATCCGCAACACCGGACTGCTGTTCTACAACACCCTGTTTGATGAAAACGCCTCCTGCCATCTTGCCTTTGGTTCCGCTTATCCCAACTGCGTCAAGGGCGGCGAAGAGCTGGATGCTCAGGCGCAAAAGGCGCTGGGACTCAACCAGTCCATTACCCACGTGGATTTCATGGTGGGCACCCAGGACCTTTCCATCACCGGCATTACCCACGACGGCAAGGAAATCCCCGTGTTTGTTGACGGCAACTTTGCATTCTAAGCACGGAAAAGAGGGGCACAGATTCGTTCTGTGCCCCTCTTTCTTTGATTTTGTTATGCCTCGGTTTCTTCCGTCTCTGCCAGCGCTCTTGCCCGCTGGTATTTGCTGCGTTTTTCCTCATAAAGTCCATATTCGCCAATGAGCTGGCTGCACAGCGGAGGAAGACTGCCTGCATCGCCATACATCAGCTCCAGCTCCACCTCACAGATGGGCTCCTTCCGATCCCCTGCAAAGAGATAGCCCAGGTCCCCTGCCAGCTCCACCCGGACGCCGTCGTCCAAAAACAGGCAGGCAGATTTCCGGTCAAATTCGGCACCGCAGGTTTCCACCAGCGGCTTTCCCTTTAAAATACTTTTCAGCTCTCTGGGCGCGCCTTGATCGATGAGCAGCGGAATGGCGTCTTCAATATTATCCACCAGACACTGCCACTCGTTTCGGGTAAAAAAGCCCGCATCGTCGCTGAGATTCGCAGTTTTAAATGCTGCCACCCGCTGACCCGCTTCATCCCGCAGACGCAGGGTCCATTTCCGGCGGCTCAGCTGCCCATCAGCGGTATCGTAATAGATGCTGTGCATATGCCGGGTTTCATAGTCGTCCTTCATATATTGGGTCAGCTCCGGGTCCTCCAGCACCCTGTGGAGAATGTCCTCACTGGGCACGCCGAGCTTCATCTCAATTTCTGTTGCCAAGAAAATCGCCGTCCTTTCTCTTTTCTCATTGTACCCGCTTTCCCGGGTTTGTGCAAGTGGTTTTCTCCACACTTTTCCCCGATCCTCTCCGGATTTTCCGCCGTTTCATGCATAATTTCCGCGTCGCCATTTCCTGCGGCATTTCCCGACAGGATGCTTCCCTGGCAGCCGCTATAATGGCAGCATACAGCGGGATTCTGTTCTATTCCGCATTTACGGAAGGAGAAGGTTTGTATGAAACAAAAGCTGAAGAAACGACCCATTCTGGAGCAGTGGTTTTACACCCAGTCGCCTCTGGTGATTACCCGCCCTGCTCTGCGGGAAACCATCTCCTGCCTTCTCTTTCTGGTCAGCGGCTTTGTGCTTGCCTGCGGGCAGCTGGCAGGACAGCCTGCTCCCTTTGTATTGGGACTCTTATCCGCTGCAGGCGGCGGACTTCGGGGACTCTGCACGCTGATTGGCGCCATTGCCGGCGCTCTGACCATGCAGTCCTTTTCCCAGGGGCTGGAGCTGACCAGCGCAGGGCTTTTAACCTTTGTGACCATGTACATATTCGGCTCTCTCTGGGTCACGAAGCAGCCCTGGTTCCGCTGTCTGGTTCCCGGCATCATGCGCGCTGTTGTGGGCGGCATTTTTCTATTCAGCCGTCAGCTGACGCCGCTGCTTTTGGCTGGCTATGCCCAGAATGTGCTGCTCTCCGCCCTGAGTCCCCTTGCCTTTGACGCACTGCTGCAAAAGAAACGCCGCAGCATTGGCGCCATGATGTCGCTGGCATTCTTTCTCATCGGTCTTACCCGTCTGCCGCTGCCCTGGGATCTGAATCCCGGTATCATTGCAGCCTGCGCCATTACAGTGCTCTCTGCCCGCCGAACCGATCCCGGCACCACCGCTGCTGTGGGAGCATGCGCCGGTCTTTCGCTGGACGCCAGTCTGATGACCGGCGGCACCTGGGTACTTTCCATCACCGCCGGGGCATTGGCAGGCGCCTGCATCTCCCGGCAGCACAAATGGATGCGCACCATTCTCGCTGCTGTGGGGATGGGTGCTGCAATGCTCTATCTGGGTGATATTTCCTCCATTTACTTTGCCAACATCGGCATCGGGATTCTCCTTTCCCTGATTCTGCCCGGCACCATGATCGTAGGTCGGGAGGAAAGTGCCATTGAGCAGTCCTCGGCATTGGTGGAGCAGCGGCTTGCCTTTGGAGAAACAGCCCTCCATCGGCTTTATGCCGCCATTGGTCTGGACCCCGAGCAAAAAGCCCAGCAGGAACGGGAGCATATTTTTGACAAAGCCGCCAGCAAGGTCTGCCGCCAGTGTACCCGTTACAGCATCTGCTGGGAACGAAACGCCCAGGACACCTATCAGACCATGCGCAGCGTGCTGGGGGTTATTCTGGACCGCGGAGAAGCCCAGCGGGAGGATTTTCCCCAGGAATTCTCTCAGGAATGCCGCCATATGGAGGGGCTGCTGGTAGCACTGAATCAGGAGCTTGGCAACATCGCCTGCCGCAGCCAGTCTTGCAGCCGCAATGAGGAAAACCGTCTGATTGCCAGCCGAACCCTGCTCCATATGTCTGAGCTTTTAGAGGAGAATGCCCGACAGCTCCGTTCCGTGCAGGTTACCCCCCAGGAGGCTTATACCGTAAAGATCGGTGTCGCGGCACAGGGACGCCGCGGCGCACGAATCAGCGGAGATCGTGGCGTCTGCTTCCATACCGATGACGGCAGGCTCTATGCCATTTTGTGCGATGGCATGGGCACCGGTCAGGACGCCGCACAGGAGAGCACCACCGCCGTGGACACCCTCTCTGACCTGATTCAAGCCGGCATGCAGCCGGATCACGCCATGGAGTTCCTCAACGGCATGTATATTCTCCGGGACACCGGCTGCTTCTCCACCATGGACGTGCTGGAGCTGAGTCTCATTACCGGTCAGGGCACGCTGTATAAATGGGGTGCGGCGCCCAGCTATGTCAAGTCCGGAAAAATCGTCAAAAAATTAGGAACAGCCGCACCGCCTCCGGGGCTTGGTGTGGGGAGCACCAGCAGTGCAGAGGTAATACGGCTGTCCCTTTGGGGAGGGGATATGCTGGTTCTGGTCAGCGATGGCGTGGTACGGGAGGAAACGGAGGATCTGCTCCGCAGCTATGACGGGGAAAATGTCAAAGAGCTCTCTTCCCTGCTCACAGCCCAAGCCGAGGCAGCCGGTGGGGAGGATGATATGACTGCCGCCGTCTTTCGGCTGGATGAGCTTGCCCCCTGATCGAATCCAGTTTATCACAGGGCAATACCGCATAATTCGGCAAGGAGATTTAAGGCAACACCGCACAAATGCTAAAATACACATTGTCGGAAAGCCATTTAGCAA
>CAJKNS010000172.1 GCA_905201305.1 uncultured Eubacteriales bacterium | reverse complement strand
GCCGCAGGCGGTAAGCGCCAGTCCCAGCGCCGCCGCCAGAATTAAACTAAGCATTCGTTTCATATGGATAACCTCCTTGTCACTCTCATAGACGTTTCAGTGAGAAAAAGGTTCCATGGAACTTTTCCAAGACCATGGAACCAATTCGTTAAAACGTTTAAAAAGTAAAGTGTCCGATACTTGCCTCCGCAATGGCGCTGTATCCCCAGAATTTCGTGGAAACATCGCGGAAAATCGAGAATTCCTGCGTCCAGTCCGGCGCGGAATCCGTTCGTCCGAACATGCGCCCCAGCATGACCACAGCTTCCGTGCGGGTCACCTTGGCGTTGGGCCGGAACGTACCATCGGAATAGCCGTTAATGATCCCCGCATGGGCAAGCAGATAAACATTTTCCGTATACCACGCCTGACCATCCTCCGGAACATCGTTGAACGTAATATCCGTCTGCTGCTCCAGCTTGATGTTCTCTGCTTTCGCATACTGCGCCAGCATTGCTACAAATTCCACCCGTGTAATGGAATCGTTTCCGCGGAAGCTGCCGTTGCCATAGCCACGCATATAGCCCCTGGCATATGCTGCCGCAACATACGGCGATGCCCATGAAGCCACATCGTCAAAGGGACATACCTCCGAATCGTCCAAGGGGGTGTCCGTTACCGCAACCAGCATTTTTGCCGCCTGACTTCTGGACAGCGCATCCATGGGACGGAACATAGCGTCCCCCATTCCCTGAATATAAGCCGGGTGATAGACATAAACATTCGCGCTGTCCGCCTGCGAGCAGGACACATCAAAATCAATTTCAAAGGTCCGGTTCCACGGAAATGAAAAATCCAAAGCCCCGACGCGGAATATCGCAGCAGATGAATACGGTTCCATACTCACTATGGTGTTAGACTGCTCAAGATTGTTGATCAAATCTCCGATTCCCTGCTGCATTTTACGATTTAAAAGCTGCTGATAGTTGCTGAGCTTTTTCTGATCGGTGGTAGCAAAGTTGTTGCTGTTGACGCCCAGTTTTGCAAGCTCTTGACTGATGGAAGACGCCACGCCGCAGGACTTATAATACTCCTCCACCAGAGAAGTCACAATTGTCTCAGCCTGGGCATATTCTGCTTTCTGCGAAAGTGTCTGAAACATGGAACGATAGCGAGAGATACCGTAGCTCAGCGCCATCGGCACCTGTATCACGTTATCATAGGCGCCGCTAAAGGAGAGCAGATAGCCCAGATGCACCGAGTCAGTCAGCATTTCATACAGCACGTCATTATCCTTGCCAGCAAAATCCAGAAGAATGGTCGGAATTCCGTCTGCTTCATTCTGATTGATCTGATTGATCAGCTGCGTAAAAACTGTTCTGTTTTTCTCGGAATCCGAGCTGCTGGCAACCATCAAAAGAGAAATATCGCCGTATTCCTTGGAAATCTCCGCATTCATATAGGCCGCTGTGCTTTCCACCAGCTCGGAAACGGTCATATAGTTGAACGAGGGAACCCAATCCTGTTCAAATCCAAAATATTGAACCCCCAGCGTTGTTCCTTGAGAACCGGTCTGTTCGCCATAATATCGGCTCAGGATCATCTGGGCAATGCCGTCCAAGGCGGAAAGAATGGTGATTCTGTCCCCAGCCACCTTTTGGACATATGCAATCTCATTGGTGTGAACATTGTTGCCGGCAGAAGAATCGTCTACCCCCAGCACATATTCCACATGCTTCTGAACCCCAAGCTTTTTTACGGCGTAGTCCACCAGCCGCAGCTTTCGTTCTCGAATTTTCAGATACTGTGCAAGTACCGCATCCTGGTCCACCTGGGTTACCACTGCCGTCCGTCGTTCTGCCTCCAGCACGGTCGCCAGCCCCAACTGGTTAATCAGCTCGTTTTCATCGCCAGCCGTTTCATCGTCGGTAGCGTCATCTTGGTCCGGTATGCAATTGGTATAATTTCGAATAATATTGTCCACCGTCAGCTCCGAACCGGTGAGCACCTGGCGCGCCTTCATGCCATAGCTGCGGGTCAGGCTATAGGCGTCGATTCCGTAGCCGCCATAGCCGGAGGGCAGCGCAATTCGCATAATAGAGTCAATCACATAAACGTGCTTGGTTTTGGATAGCGACGCAATATAATCGATCACATCATATTCCGTCATCTCCCTGCCATCCGGCAATACGATTGGCTCCATATCCGTCATGCAGCGGGAATTCATAAGCCCGCCGGAAAGCAGCTGGTCCAGAGAAAGGATAAAGGTATCATATTGCGCTGCCTGCTCCATGAGCCAGGTAAGCAGCGCAGCCCGATCTCCGTATTGGGTTCCATTCGCATTTTTCCCCTGTCCATCCAGCTTTGTGGCAAACAGATCCTGATCGGGCAGAATCAACGTCAAATCCAGAGAATCCGCCAACTGCTGAACGCGGCTCAAGCTCAAGGGGCGGTCATCCAGCGGAATATAGACAATGGCATTCCTCTGGTCACTGGCAGCTTCTGTGCCTGAATTGGCTGCAATCACAGGGCAAATCATGCTGATTGCCATTGCTGCAAATAAAATCAGCGATAGAATTCTCCGTTTCAAAGCCATTCCTCCAACAATGATTCTTACGCCTGGAGCAATCCGTTTTGCTGCCGGCATGCGGTCAGGGTATTCTCCAGCAGCATCACTCTGGTCATCGGTCCTACTCCGCCGGGCACCGGCGTAATGGCGCTTGCCTTCTGAGAAACCGCCGCATAATCCACGTCGCCGCACAGCTTTCCTTCGGCATTACGGTTCATGGCAACATCAATCACCACAGCGCCCTCTTTGACCATATCCTCCGTCACAAAGCCGGTCTTGCCCACGGCAGAAATCAGAATATCCGCCTGAAGCGTCTGGTCCTTCAGGTTTTTGGTGCCGGAATGGCAAATCGTTACCGTACCGTTTCTCTGAAGCAGCAGCAGTGCCATGGGCTTGCCCACAATATTGCTCCGACCAATGACCACGCAGTGCTTTCCGGCGGGGTCAATATTGTATGCCTCCATGAGCTTTATGATTCCCGCAGGCGTGCAGGGCGCAAACCGCGGCATTCCTTGGGTAAGATAGCCGACGTTGGTGGGATGAAATGCATCGACATCCTTGGCAGGATCAATGGCTTCGATCACATGCTGAGAATTGATTTGCTTGGGCAGCGGCAGCTGAACCAGAATGCCGTGGATGGATGGATCGTGATTCAGGGTATCCAGCAGCTCCAGCAGCTCCTTCTCCGTGGTTTCCTCCGGGAGATGATACATGGCGCTGTAGATACCGCACTCCTGGCAATCCTTTTCCTTATTCCGCACATAGACCTTGGATGCGGGGTTCTCTCCCACCAGCACCACTGCCATGCCCGGACGGCAGCCCTTTGCCGCCAGCTCCTCTGCCTGTTTTCGAATTGCTTCCTTGCACTGCGCAGACAGTGCTTTGCCATCTAAGATCGTTGCCATAGAAATTCCTCCTGGGTATCGTGATAAAGGGCAATACCGCACAAATCGGCAAGAGCGTCTGACGAGATTTTTCGTCAGAAAAAGGTGTAAAACCACAGGAATACTTTGTGTATTTCAAGGTTTTACAAACGAATTTCTGGCGGAAAAGATCCTTCGGAATCCGCAGACGCATTTGTGCGGTGTTGCCCTTACATTCTATTATAGACGTTGGGAAACCGCAAGAAGTTGCGCCCAGACTTAAAAAAGAATTAGAAAAGCCGTACCAAAGTTTAAAACTTTGGTACGGCTGTGATTCTGGTTACGAGGGATTGGCACTGAGTGCGGTGGCAATATTGATGGCATGGTCAGAGCAGCGCTCCAGATCCGTTGCCATATCGGTAAAGACAACGCCGCCCATGGGGTCGCAGGTGGCATTCATCAGGCGCTTGACATGGTTGCCGATGATGGTTTCCTGGGTATCATCCACCAGATCCTCCAGATCCTCAGCCTCCTGAAGCCGGTCATAGTCCTCGTCGGCGAAGATGGAAAGGCACAAATCCACCGACTGGAGAGAGAGCTCTGCAAGATGCTTCAGCTCATTGATGGCATCCTCTGAAAGGGCTGCTTTGCCGCTGCGAACCTGAGCTTCGTATTCCACAATGTTTTCGGCATGATCGGAAAGCCGCTCAATATCCGCTACCACCAGGGTCATATGATAGACTCGATTTAAATCTCTGGGGGTCATTTCCAGCGTCCGAAGCTCCACCAGCTTGGAGATGATGGAACGGTCCAGATAGTTGACGGTGTCCTCCGTTTCCTCTACCACCTCCGCCAGAGAATCGTCCTGCTCAAAGAAGCATTTGAGTGCGGTTTTCAGGTTCCGGCTGGCGATTTCGCCCATACGGATGATCTCACGGTGCGCCTGAGAAACTGCCACGGCGGAGGGAATGGCGCCGGTTTGGGTCATATAGAGGAGCTTCCGCTCTTCTCCGGTGCGGGATTCCTCTGGCTTCAAAGGCAGAAGCCTTTGGGTGAGCTTCACAATCTTGTCCGAGAAGGGCAGCATCACCAGAACCGCGAAAATTGCGAAGATGGTATGCGTATTTGCAATCTGCCGCGCCACGTTGTCGGGAGACAGGCTCTTGATTACCGTGAGAATCTGCGGGAAAATGAACAGCAGGATCATCAAAATCGCAGCGCGGATCAGGTTGAACAGCAGATTCAGCAGTGCGGTGCGCTTGCCGTTGCGGCTCATGGTGAGGGACGCCAGAATATTGGGGGTAACGGAGCCAATGGCAGCGCCAATGACCAGGTAAACCGAGGTTTCATAGCTGATAATCCCCTGCACCGCAAACGCCTGGAAAATAACCGTAGCAGAGGAGGAGCTTTGCAGCAGCGCCGTAAACAGAATGCCGAACAGCACCGTCAGGAAGGGATTTTCCAGAGCGGAAATCATGCGGATAAAGGCTTCGGTTTCTGCCAGAGGGGCAATAGCGGTTTTCATCAGGGCAATGCCCTCAAAGAGCATGCCAAAGCCCATGATGATGGAGCCGATATACTTTACCATGTCCTTTTTCATGAACAGGTAGAGCACCGCGCCCACAAACAGGATCATCGGCGCATAGGCGCTGAGATTGAATGCGGTAATCTGCGCGGTGATGGTGGTGCCGATGTTGGCACCCATAATGACGCCGATAGCCTGGGTCAGGGACATCAATCCCGAGTTGACAAAGCCGATGACCATGACGTCTGTTGCCGAGGAGCTTTGAATCAGCATGGTGATGGCAATGCCCACCACCACAGAGATCACCTTGTTTTTGGTGGCGTGCTCCAGAATGACACGAAGATTTTCACCGCAAGCGTTCTTTAGACCTGTGGACATGATGGTCATTCCGTAGAGGAACAGACCCACGCCGCCCAACAGGGAAAATAACTCAAACAGAGACATAATTCAGAATCCTTCCTTTTCTCCTGAGGCAATTCCGCACAATTGCGTCTGCCCTAAGGCTCTCCCAACCGGTAGCCCACGTTGCGAATGGTATGAATCCGGCTGCCGGAC
>CAJKNS010000171.1 GCA_905201305.1 uncultured Eubacteriales bacterium | reverse complement strand
CTGCCGTTGAGGCCATCAAGGGCAACTCCCAGATGGTTTCCGGCTCCTCCGATATCGCCCGTGTCGGCACCGTTTCCTCCGGTGACGAGGCAGTGGGCGCTCTGATTGCCGAGGCAATGGAGAAGGTTACCTCCAATGGCGTTATCACCATTGAAGAGGGCAAGACCGCTGAGACTCAGCTGGATGTGGTAGAAGGCATGGAGTTTGACCGCGGCTATCTGTCCCCTTACATGGTCACCGATGCAGAGACCATGGAGTGCGTCATGGACGATGCGCTGCTGCTGATTACCGATAAGAAGATCTCCAGCATTCAGGATTTGCTGCCCATTCTGGAGCAGGTTATGAAGTCCGGTCAGAAGCTGGTTATCATTGCAGAGGACGTTGAGGGCGAGGCTCTGTCCACCCTGCTGCTGAACAAGATTCGCGGCGTGCTGAACGTTGCCTGCGTCAAGGCGCCCGGCTTTGGCGACCGCCGTAAGGAGATGCTGAAGGATATCGCCATCCTCACCGGCGGCGAAGTCATCACCGGCGACCTGGACATGGATCTGAAGGACACCACCTTCGATCAGCTGGGCAAGGCACATCAGGTGAAGATCACCAAGGACGACACCACCATTGTTGGCGGCGCCGGCGATCCCGCAGCCATCCAGGCTCGGATTTCCGAGATCAAGTCCCTGATCTCCACCACCGAGTCCGAGTATGACAAGGAGAAGTACAACGAGCGTCTGGCAAAGCTGTCCGGCGGCGTAGCAGTCATCAAGGTCGGCGCACAGACCGAGACCGAGATGCATGAGATGAAGCTCCGCATTGAGGACGCGCTGAACGCAACCCGTGCAGCCGTTGAGGAAGGCATTGTTGCCGGCGGCGGCACCGCTTATGTCAATGCAATCCCCGCTGTTACCAAGCTGGTTGCTACCCTGGAGGGTGACGAGAAGACCGGCGCTCAGATTGTTGCAAAGGCGCTGGAGGCTCCTGTCCGCCAGATCGCGTTCAACGCTGGCGTAGACGGCTCCGTAATCTTCGACCGTATCTCCAACTCCGGTAAGGTTGGCTATGGCTACAACGCCTACACCGAGGAGTACTGCGATATGATCGGCACCGGTATTGTGGATCCCACCAAGGTGACCCGTACCGCGCTGGAGAATGCCGCTTCCATCGCCTCCTGCGTGCTGACCACCGAGAGCCTGGTTGCCGACAAGCCCGATCCTCAGCAGGATGCAGCCATTGCTGCGGCTCAGGCTTCCGCTGCTGCCGGTCAGGGTATGTACTAATTTCCGGAAAAAGAAAGCGTTTCGGGCAGAAATTCGGAGAATATCCGGGTTTCTGCCCGTTTTCTCTGCCATCTGCCGGGGTTGCCAAACTGGACAGTTCGGAGTATAATAGCATTACTAAGCTGAAAAGGAGCCGATGCCATGTCGCTGTTTACCGTTTCCCTGGCGCATCTCACCAAGGAATTTAAGCTGGAAATGCTCTACCGGTCCTCGGATTTTGAAAAGATTCAGATTACGGTAGAGGATGTGAACCGTCCGGCGCTGCAGCTGGCAGGGTTCTTTGAGCATTTTGAGCCTGCCCGGATGCAGGTGATCGGCTTGGTGGAGGACACCTATCTGGCGGGACTGACCCCGGAGCAGCGGGTTGTGACCTTTGACCGGCTGTTTTCCTATCGTCCCCCGGCACTCATTTACGCCCGGCATATTGAGCCCTATGACGAGTGCATGGTCATGGCGCGGAAGTATAACATCACCATTCTCCGCACCGATGAAACCACCTCGGAGCTGGTTTCCACCATGATTGCCACATTGAAGCACTATCTGGCGCCGCGGTTGACCCGCCATGGCGTTCTGGTAGAGGTACACGGCGAAGGCATGCTGCTGCTGGGCGAAAGCGGCGTTGGTAAAAGCGAAGCCGCCATTGAGCTGGTGAAGCGCGGACATCGACTGATTGCGGATGATGCGGTGGAAATCAAAAAGGAGGGCGCTTATGTGCTCTCGGGCTCTGCGCCGGAGCTGATCCGCCACTACATTGAGCTGCGCGGCATCGGCGTGATTAACGTGGCGAAGCTGTTTGGTATGGGCGCAGTTAAGGAATCCGCCAACATCGACATGGTGGTCAACCTGGAGGCATGGCGGGACGATGTGCTCTATGACCGGCTGGGCGTGGAGAATGAATTCACCACGATCCTGGGCGTTAAAGTGCCCAACCTGACCATTCCGGTGAAGCCCGGCAGAAACCTGGCGGTAATTCTGGAGGTTGCTGCCATGAACAACCGTCAGAAAAAGATGGGCTACAATGCCGCGCTGGAGTTTACCGAGCAGATTAACAAGCACTTCGACGAAACCATGGCGGCGGAGGGCTGAGAACACGCGATCAAAACAGGGGGACGGTACGCCGTCCCCTGAAGTTTGCCTGTGAGGATGAAAATAGAGAGGAAGGATGGAATGCGTTCTGAAAAGAACGGAACAACGCTGCTGACAGAGGGCAGCATTTTAGGAAAGCTGTTTGGATTTGCGGTGCCGCTGTTTTTGGGAAACCTGTTTCAGCAGCTGTATAACACCTGCGATTCCCTGATTGTCGGAAACTTTGTAGGCAGTGAGGCGTTGGCGGCAGTCAGCTCCTCGGGCAGCCTGATTTTCCTGCTGGTGGGACTGTTTAACGGCATCGCCATGGGCGCAGGCGTGGTCTTTGCCCGGTATTTTGGGGCACGGGATCAGGCACATATGCGCCGCGCCATCCATGCAACGGTGTTTTTCGGCATTGTGGCAGGCTTGGCGCTGACGGTACTGGGCATTGTATTAACGCCCCAGCTGCTGCGATGGATGGGAACGCCGGAGACGGTGCTGCCCCAGTCCGTTATCTATTTCCGGGTGTATTTTGCCGGCGCACTGGCGGTGGTGCTCTATAACGTGGCAGTGGGCATTTTGCAGGCGGTGGGCGATTCCCGGCATCCGCTGTATTACCTGATGATCTCTTCGGGCGTCAATGTGGCGTTGGATTTGTTGTTCGTGGCGGTGATGGGCTTCGGCGTTGGGGCTGCTGCATTGGCAACCACCATTGCCCAGAGCCTCAGCGCGGTGCTGGCATTTTATCGGCTCACCCGTCCCGGTACGGAATATCAGATCTGCTGGCGGCAGATTAAGCCGGATGTCCCCATGCTGAAGCGAATTCTTGCCATTGGGCTTCCCTCCGGCGTGCAGAACTCCATCATCTCCCTGGCAAATGTGATCGTCCAGTCCAATATCAATAAATTCGGACCCCATGCCATGGCAGGCTGCGGCGTGTATTTCAAGATCGAGGGCTTCGGCTTCCTGCCCATCACCTGCTTTGCCATGGCGCTGTCTACCTTTGTGAGCCAGAATCTTGGGGCAGGGAAGACGGACCGGGTGCGGAAGGGCAGCATTTACGGCACCCTGTGCTCCATGGGCATTGCGGAGCTGGTGGGGGTGGTGGTGTTTACTGCAGCGCCGTGGCTGATGGCGGCGTTTAACCGGGACCCGGATGTCATTGGCTTCGGCGTTCAGCAGGCGCACATTGAAACGCTGTTCTGGTGCCTGCTGGGGCTGAGTCACTGCTGCGCGGGCATCCTTCGGGGCGCAGGCAAGGCAAAGGTTTCGATGATTGTGATGCTGCTGTGCTGGTGCGCTATTCGGATTACATACATCACCATTACCGTGTCCATCATCCCGGACATTCGGGTGGTATTCTGGGCGTATCCCATCACCTGGACCCTCAGCGGAATCCTGTTCCTGGGCTACTTCAAAACCCGGTGGAAAAAGGTCATTTCTCAGAGCGCCATAACTGTGGAATAGGGAAACAATGCTCCTGTGGCGGAGACAATTCGCCCGGGAGCTGTTTTTCTGCATAAAACAGGAAATTGCGGAGGGAAACGACGGAATTCTGTCATACTATTGATTTAATGAAGTAAAATGTAAAAGAAATGAAATATTTATGTCGATTTTGCCACAACAACACTTGCGTAAACCGGCATTATCGCATATAATATACGGTACGAATAGATTGTGGGGGACAAGTCTGCCCTGCTGGAAATTCGACGAAATTCCACACAGGATGGACAGTCCATAGACGGAGGGATTAACTTGAAGTTTTCTCAGATGGAATATAAGCGCCCGAATCTTGCGGCGCTGAAAGAGCAGATTCAGGCATTGACCAAGGAGCTTCAGGCGGCAGAAAGCTATGAGGCAGCCAAGGCGGTGTTCCTGAAAAAGGAGGAGCTGGAGAAGCATATCTCCACCCAGTCCACTTTGGCGGAAATTCGCCATACCATTGACACCCGTGACGAGTTCTATGACGGCGAGGTTCGCTTCTGGAACGGCGCCCAGCCCCAGCTGGAGGAAGACCTGCAGCAGTGGACCATGGCAATGCTGGCGTCTCCCTTCCGGAAGGATTTTACCGCAGAATACGGCGATCTGATGTTTGTAAACGCAGAAATCCAGCTGAAAACCTTCTCTCCCGAGATCATGGGCGATATTCAGCAGGAAAACGATCTGACTCAGGAGTACGAAAAGCTCCTTGCCTCTGCCCAGATTCCCTTTGAGGGCAAGAACTATACCATCTCCCAGATGTCTCCCTTTAAGACCGATCCCGACGATGCCCGCCGACTGGCGGCTTGGAAGGCAGAGGGGCAGTGGTATAAGGATAATCAGGCTGCTCTGGACGATATCTATGACAAGCTGGTGCATCTGCGGGATCAGATGGGCAAAAAGTTGGGCTACGAGGGCTACACCACCCTGGGCTATTATCGTATGGGCAGAAACTGCTATACCAAGGAGGATGTTGAGAAGTTCCGGGCTGCGGTTCGGACCTATCTGGTGCCGCTGGCAGACAGCATTTACCGGGAGCAGGCAAAGCGTCTGGGCAAGGAATATCCCATGAGCTTTGCAGACAATGCGCTGGAGTTCCGCTCCGGCAATCCCCGTCCTGTGGGGACGCCCGATGACATTCTGGCGCAGGGCAAGCGGTTCTACGACGAGCTGTCTCCTGAAACCAGCAAGTTCTTCCGGACCATGCTGGACGGCGAGCTGCTGGACGTGCTTTCCACCGAGGGCAAGGCTGGCGGCGGCTACTGCACCAGCATCCCCGACTATCGGGTTCCCTTTATTTTCGCAAACTTCAACGGCACCCAGCATGATGTGGAGGTTGTGACCCATGAGGCTGGACATGCCTTTGCCGCATACACCAACCGAGATCGGGTGCCCATGTCCTACACCTGGCCCAGCCTGGAAGCCTGCGAGGTCCATTCCATGTCCATGGAGTTCTTTGCATGGCCCTGGGCAGAGGGCTTCTTCGGGAAGGATACCCAGAAGTTCTACTACAGCCACCTGTCCGGCGCGCTGACCTTCATTCCCTATGGCACCATGGTGGATCATTTCCAGCACATTGTCTATGAGAAGCCCGACATGACGCCCGCAGAGCGCCACGGCGTTTGGAAGGAGCTGCTGGGGATCTACATGCCCTGGATGAAGCTGGACGGCGACATTCCCTTCTATGCAGAGGGTGAGGGCTGGCAGCGTCAGCACCACATCTACTCCAGCCCGTTCTATTAT
>CAJKNS010000170.1 GCA_905201305.1 uncultured Eubacteriales bacterium | reverse complement strand
TCGGGGCGGCAGCCCCACCGTCCGCGCCGGAGTCGGCGCGTCAAGCCCTCGGCGTGATTATGCGCCCGCAGACGCGCTGTCCCTCCATGAAGCCGCGCTGGATCACCTGGATCAGCTCAGCCTTTCTCGCGGAAATTCTGGCACCGTCCAGTTTGCCATCAGCTATGGTCTGAAGGACGGGAGCACCATGGAACGGACCTATTACTTTGACGAAAACGCCATTCCGGATTTGGGGGAATCCATCCTTGCTATCCTGGATAAGCCCGAAAATGTCATGAACGAAATTTTCAGGGGCTGGACCACAACGCCCTCTGCCGACACCTTTATGAACGGCTGGGT
Organism: uncultured Eubacteriales bacterium; assembly: GCA_905201305.1. Taxonomy (GTDB): domain Bacteria; phylum Bacillota; class Clostridia; order Oscillospirales; family Oscillospiraceae; genus HGM13006. The sequence continues at coordinate 5,230 of CAJKNS010000170.1, read as the reverse complement.
CAGCGCAAACTATTTCGCTGGCTCCGACGACCCCAAGCTTGCCCGTGGCGGTCAGGACAACATTGATCTCTCCGCAGAGGAAGCCGTTGCTCTGTATAACGCCGTTTGCCAGGATATCAGGGAGGGGCATGTGATGTCCCCGACGCACTTTCAAATTTTCTCCGGTGGCAGCGACGCTGACGTTCTCGCTTACGTTTATATGAACTTCTACGCGTATCCCTATGATGCTGCCAAGGAAAGCTACACGCATTATCAGGACACCGTTGGAACGCGGCCCGCCGATTTCCAGCTGCTTCCCTCCATGACCCACACCATTGCTGCCATGAAGGACATGGGCTTCCAATTCCACTAGGGCAATTCCACGCAAATTCTCCTTTTCCCTTTGGGCAGAGATTCTAATATGGAATCTCTGCCCTTTGCGTATTTCTCCATTCTGCAAAAGAATTATGAACATTTCTCCGCATCTGTTGCTTTTTTCGCCGTAATGCGCTATGATAAGCGTTACGTTTACAGACATTTTACAAAAACGAAGTCAAATTTTACACAATAAAAGAAAGGAGCCTATCATGGCAAGCAATACTATCGCGCCGTCCCCTGAGGACAGTCAGGATCAGGTTGGCGCATCTACTGTTTCCCCTGATGGTCTTAACACCACCCCCGCAGAGCCGCCCACCGTAGATCATTCATCCGCAGATACCACTCCCGCAGATACCACTCCCGCAGATACCACTCCCGCAGATACCACTCTCACGGACACCACCAAGCCCGAGAAGAAATTCCGGCGCAAAGCCCGCAAAAAGCCGAACAAGCAGGAATTTGAGGATCTGAACATACCTCCCATGCAGGGTCCGGTTCTTCGCCGCGCCATGTGGCGGGAATGGCGGCAGAGCCTGCTGCTGTTCTGCTTTGTCAGCGTTTATGTGGAGCTGTGCCTGCATCTGTGCGTATTTAAAGAAATCGACAATCGCATCGTCTATCCCATTCTTTTTGCCCTTCTGGGCGGCGGCATTATGACATTTCTGTGCACCCTGCTGCCCCGGATTCCGGGACGGATTTTAACGGTGCTGCTCATTGCCGCAGAAGTGATTTATGCAGAAGTGCAGCTGGTGTACCACGCCATCTTCGGCAACTTTATGCCCATCTCCCTGGCGGGCATGGGCGAAAACGTGGTCACCAACTTCGGGAGTCAGATTCTTTACGGCATTGGGCAGAATATCGTGCCCATTCTGCTGCTTCTGATCCCGCTGATTCTGGTAATTGTTCTGCTAGTTTGTCACCGCGCCCCCAAGCGCCGCACCGGATGGAAGCAGAGCCTGACCTCCGTGGGGATCGTAGCAGTCATCAGCCTGATTCTGGGCGGCATGCTGTTCTCCCAAAAGGGTGAAACCTTCTCTGTCTATGAAATTCTCACCAATGTCAACACCTCCACTGACACCAGCTACAAAAACGTCGGTATGCTTGCCACCACCGAGCAGGAGCTTCGCTATATGCTTCTGGGAGTCAGCCAGGAGGATTCCTCTCTCAGCAGTGTTTCCATGGGTCGTTCTGCCCCGGGTCGAAAATACTCCTCCCAGGAATACAACGCCATGGACATCGACTTTGAGGCGCTGGCAAACTCCACCGACGATGAAATGCTCAAGAGTCTGGATCAGTTCTTTGACACCATGATGCCCACCAGAAAGAACGACTACACCGGTATGCTCAAGGACTACAACCTGATTACCATCTGCGCCGAGTCCTTCTGCCCCTACTTTATCAGTGAGGAGCTGACGCCTACCCTGTACAAGCTCAGCAACACCGGCATCATCTTCAACAATTATTACGGCACGTTCCAGAGTGTTACCACCAACGGCGAATACACCATGAACATGGGTCTGTATCCCGATATGTCCCGGACGAAAACCCAGTCCAGCTTTGACGTGTCCTCCCACAACTATCTGCCCTTCTGCCTGGGCAATGCCCTGAAAAACGAGGGCTATCAGACCTGGGCTTACCACGATTACATCGGCGACTTCTACAATCGCAACGTCACTCACGCAAACATGGGCTACACCTTCAAGGCAGCGGACTCCGGGCTGAACATCACCGTGGACTGGCCCTCCTCCGACCTTGAAATGATGGAATCCTCTGTGGATGATTACATCGACAGCGGCGCTCCCTTCCATGCCTATTACATGACCTTCAGCGGTCACTATCAGTACAACTGGGAAAACGCCATGAGCGTCAAGAACCGGGACAAGGTGGAAAATCTCCCCTATTCCGACACCGTAAAGGCCTACATTGCCTGCAATCTGGAGCTGGAATATGCCCTGGAATACCTGATGGATCGGCTGGAGCAGGCAGGGATTGCCGACAAGACCTGCATTGTCCTCACCAATGACCACTATCCCTACGGTCTGACGGAGGAGGAATACAACGAGCTGGCAGGCAAGGAGCTGGACACCACCTTTGAGCGCTACCGGAACTCCTTCATCTGCTATGTGCCCGGTCTGCGGGAAAATGTTTATGTGGACGAATACTGCTCCACCGCGGACATTCTTCCCACGCTGCTGAACCTGTTTGGCGTGGAATATGACTCCCGGCTGCTGGAGGGAACGGATATCTTCTCCAACGGCATTCACATGGCAATTCTGTCGGATCAGTCCTTTATCACCAAGGACTTCCGCTTTGACGCCGCCACTGAAACCCTCACCGTCACAAATCCGGAGGTTACTGTCAGCGACGAAACCCTGGACGACTACCGATTGTATGTCTCAAACAAGTTTGCCCTGTCCACCGGCATTCTGAACAACGACTACTACGGTCATGTGTTCGGGAAAACCAGCACCGGCGAGCTGGAGGACACCGTAGTCTTTACGGACATCAAAAACATCTTCAACCAGGCAAGCGTCCTGTACATGTACCGAAATGGCTACGTAGACCCCATCACCGAGGATACCTTCGGCGGACGAAATGCGGCAGAGGTTGGCGAATACTGCGACGTGCTTTACCGCATTGCCGGAAAGCCTGCCACCAGCGCCGATGCCCTGCCGGAGGATTATGAGGACGATGAGTTCAACCCGGACAACAAATACTATGACGCAGTATGCTGGGCATGGCAAAACGGCATTCTCATGGACGGCGATATCGACGACCTTTGGGACGACGATGTAGACTATCGCACTGCCGGACTGCTGACCCTGCGATTTGCACAATACATGGGCATCAACACCAACGTGGATGATGCCACACTGAATGCCACCATTGAGGATCATCCCCGGCTCAGTGCCGAAACCGTCCACGCCTTCCTGTGGATGAATCAGGAGAACATCACCACCAAGGATTCGGAGCTCAGCGAGCTGTTTGCCAACTACTCCACCCGAATCAGCCGGTATCAGATGACATCCTTCCTGTTCTACCTTTGCACCTATGAGCTGCAAACGGACGGACAAGGGGAATAATTGCAAGACCGCTCGATACCATGTGTATCGAGCGGTCTTTTTTGCGCTGTACGGGCGCTCCGTCCATTCTGCGGACAGTTTTTCTGTCAGGTATGCAGAGATACTATTTTTGTTTTCGCCGTTACAGGGCAGCAGAAAAGCAGCAGATAGATTGTTCCATCTATCTGCTGCTGATTCTTATTCTTATGGTGCCCAGAAATTTGCGGTATATTTAACCGTTATCGCCGTATTCCGTGCCGGCATAAATGGTGCCCTGGAGATGCTTGATGTTGGCATCCAGATCCAGGCTGATGACGCTCATGCCGCTGATGGTGGCACCGGAATAGGTGCCCGATGCGGGAATCTGCTGCTGCTGAATGTCGTAGCCCAGATAAGCCGCCACATTGGCTGCATACGCCAAAATCTCAGACTTGGTCATATCCGTGGTCACCTGGGGCAAAATCACCTGTGCCAGATCCACCAGGGTTGCGGGAGATGCCTGCATGGCGCCGCTGATAATCTGATTGATGATGGTTCTCTGCCGCGCGGTCCGCTCATAGTCGTTGCCGGTATAGCGGTTTCGAGCATAGCACAGCGCCTGCTTGCCGTTGAGCTTCTGCCAGCCGGAGGACCAGAGATAGTCGGCGCTCCATTCCTCGTCCATGAGCTTGTTCATGGACCAGATATAGTTGTTGGTCACCTTCTGCTCGTCCTCGGACACATTGATATAAACGCCGCCCAGCGTATCAATGACGTCCATAAAGGAGAAGAAGTCCACTGCCACATACCGGTCTACATGGACCTTGAAGTTCTGCTCCAGGGTCTTTTCCAGCAGATCCGGTCCGCCATAGGCAAAGGCGTGGTTCAGACGGGTGTTGCCATAGCCGGGAATGCTCACATAGCAGTCCCGCAGGAAGGAGGTCAGATAAATCGTCTCGGTTTTCTGGTTGATGGACACCAGAATCATGGCATCAGACCGACCAACCGAGCCGGAAGCCCGGGTATCCGAGCCAATGAGCAGGATGTTGTACACATCATCGGAAATGGGAATCGAGTAGCTGGAGCTGTCGGAGGTAACGTCCTCAATGTGTTCGTTCCACTGTTCCAGCTCCGATGCGGTCGCCTCCAGCTCGTCCTTCTTATCCTCTTCATCCAGCTGCTCCAGATAGGAGTTTTCCGCAGTTTCCTCCGGAAGCTCCTCTGCTGTGGATACCGTGGCAAAATAGTCGCTGTTGGCAGCCTGATAGTTGATCAGATTCAGCAGATAGTTGATGAACAAGCCAACGCCGCCCAGCAGCAGCACCAGGAAGACAATCACACCGATCAGGATCTTTTTCCGAAGGGACATCCGGCGGCTGTCCTCTTCGTCATCCTCATCTTCATCGTACTCATCATATTCGTCGTCGTCATACTCGTCGTATTCGTCATCATATTCTTCATCGTCGTCATACTCATCGTATTCGTCCGAATCGTATTCCCCTGCTTCATCGGAATCGTCCGCAGCCTCGTCATACTCCGACTGGTCGTAATCGTCGTATTCCTCCTGCTCGTCGTCCAGATACTCCTCCTGAATTTCCTCACCGGCGGGAGCATTTTTCTTCCGGCGGGATTTGTCCTTGGGGGCAGGGATTCTCTCTTTGGAATCCTCATTTGATTTTTTGTGACTGTCGCCAAACAACTTCATATCATCATTCCTACTTCTTTTTTCGTCTCGGCAATCTATAAGGGCAATACCACACAAATCGGCAAGAGAGTTTGACGAGAGATTTTTCGTCAGAAAAAGGTGGAAAACCGCAGGAATACTTTGTGTA
>CAJKNS010000169.1 GCA_905201305.1 uncultured Eubacteriales bacterium | reverse complement strand
TTTCCTGCCTCTACTTTTTTAAGGGGATTATTGTTTATGACACAATCAACGCTCAAGCGCCTTGCCATCCTGTTTATGTTTTGCGACCATTTTGCCAAGGTGGTGCTTTCCACCGGCGTGCTTTGCCCGGTTCTGGGCGCAATGGGGAATCGGTGGCTCATGGTGGGACTGGAAGCGGTGGGACGGATTGCGTTTCCAATCTTTGCATGGTTTGTGGCGGAGGGCTGCCGAAAAACCCGGAGCTTTCCCAAATACCTCGGAAGAATGGCGATTTTCGCGGTCTTGTCGGAGGCGCCATTTCAGTTTTGCTTCTACCGGGCAGGGGAAAACGGGCTGAGCCTTGGGTGCCATAATGTGATGTTTACGCTGCTGCTGGCGGCGGCTGGGATTTGTGCGGCAAGGGTTCTGAAGGACCATGGAGTTCCCGGCATGCCCGCCATGCTGCTGCCGTGCATTGCCGCGATATCGCTGGGCTGGGTGCTGAAAACGGACTACAACGCCTGGGGGGTAGCGCTGATTTTAATGCTCTATTATTTGCCGGAAAAGCGGCAAAAATTGACGCTCCTTGGGGTCTGGATGACGGTGTTCATGCTCCTATGGCACGGCTGGAACGGGCAGAGGTTCCTTTGGCTCCAGCCCGGCGGCTATGCCCTCAAGATTGCATGGCTGGGCGGTATGCTTTCGGTGCCGCTGCTGGCATGCTATGGAGGGAAGCGGGGCAGAAGCAACAAATGGCTGTTTTACGGGTTCTATCCGGTGCATCTTGCGGTGTTGTATGCCATTCGCTGCCTGATCTGATTGCAATTTTCCCAGGGAAATGCTATAATTTCCAAAAAGAACGCCGGACAACAGCCGCGAAAGGAGCAGCTTATGACCATTCAGGAAGAATTCACCGAGCTCTATCAGCAGTACATCCATCGGGAGGGGGCAGACAAGTTCCTGGACTACCTCCAGAACAAGTCTGATTTCTTCATTGCCCCTGCCAGCACCCGGTTCCACGGCTCCTATGCCGGCGGACTGGCGCAGCACAGCATCAATGTCTATCGCTGTCTGCGGGCATATCTGGACCGGGAAAGGGTTCAGGAGGAATACGGCATGCACTATTCCGACGAGACGGTGGCGCTGGTGTCGCTGCTCCACGATGTGTGCAAAATCGGCTGCTACAAGGCAGGCACCCGGAACGTCAAGGATGAAAACGGCGTCTGGCAGAAGGTGCCCACCTATAATTTTGACGATCCCTTGCCCTACGGTCACGGAGAAAAGTCAGTGTATATTCTCTCGGGCTTCATGCGCCTGAGCCGGGAGGAGGCGTTTGCCATCCGGTTCCACATGGGCTTTTCCGGTCAGGAGGATAAGGGCAGCGTGGGAAAAGCCTTTGAAAAGTTCCCACTGGCATTTGCCCTGTCGGTGGCGGACATGGAGGCAACCTATTTCCTGGAGGGAAAACAGGGACCCAATATTTAAGGCAACACCGCATAAATGTGCATCAGCCTTCAGCTGATCTTTTCCGCCGGAAATGCGCCCAATTTTCTTGACATACACAAAGTATGCCTGCGAAAAACTGCCTTTTTCCGCCGCAAAATCTCTGGCTGAATCCTCGCCGCCAATTTATGCGGTATTGCCCCAATATCACATAATATACAAAAATGATAATAAGGTTAGCACTCGTTTCTTTTGAGTGCTAACCTTATTATAGTCTTTTTTTCTCATATTGCAAGGGCTAACTATGAATAAATTATGAATTTTTAGCACTTGGGCTGCTCGCCTGCTAATTTCTCCACCAGCTGCACCGCCACTCTGGGGGTTCTGCCGCCGTGCTGAAGCTCCCAGCGGTTTGCCTCCACCAGAATCTGACTGTCGGGAATGGTGAGGTTCATCCGATGGCACAGGCTCAGCACCATGTCCTGATAGTGCCTTTTGTCCAGCGCCAGATAGGAAAGCCGCAGACCGAACCGCTCGGACAGACTGGTGCGCTCCTCCAGCGTCTCCCGGACATGGACATCGTCCCCCTGCCGGTCCGAGAAGCTCTCCCGGATCATATGCCGCCGGTTGGAGGTGACATAGATGGCAACGTTGTCCGGACGGCGCTCCAGTCCGCCCTCCAGCGCTGTTTTCAGCGCCGAAAAGCCCTTGTCCTCCTGCTCAAAGGACAGGTCGTCGATATAAATAATGAACTTTTGGGTATGGTGGGAAATCGTCCGGATCAGCTCGGTGAGCTCGTCCAGAGAATTCTTTGCGATCTCAATCAGGCGCAGGTTGTAGAACTCCGGGATATTCACCAGACTCTTGACCGTGGCGGATTTTCCGGTGCCGCTGTCGCCGTACAGGAGCACATTGTTGGTGGGCTTGCCGGAAAGCAGCACCCGGGTGTTTTCAACGACGGCATTTCGCTGGAACTCATAGCCGATCATATCGTCCTGATCGATGGGATCGGAATGCTTCACCTGAGAAAGCTGCCCCTTCTCCCAATGGAACGCACGTCCCAGGGCAAACTGTCCGCAGCCGTTTTTCCGGTAGCTTTCGAAGATGTCCTCCTCGTCAAAGCTCTCGCCCATGGGCAGCTCCGCAAGATTCTGAATGATGGAGGCAAACTCCTCCCCCAGCCGGGAGCAGGCAGCGGCAATGTTCCGCTTGAGTCCCGCGCAGGACAGCATGGAAACGCTGGAAAGCCGCCGAATGTCCATGGCAGCCGCATCCTTCATATAGTCCGGCGCTGTGCCGGACGCAATGGCATTGCCAATGAAGCTCTCATCGTATTTCAGGTGCCAGGCAATGCACTCCGGTAGAGTGGAAAAGCCCGCGTTCCATACGCTGTAGACAAGGTCCGTATAGCACTGAATCAGCCCGTCGGCGGTTTTCGCCTGGGTCAGATGCAAAAGCGCCTGTACCGGCTCCGTCTCCAGAATTTTTTTATAAACAGAAAGACTCATGAGCTTTGCCCGCATGATTTCCATGGTTTTCTACTCCTCTATTTCTAATATAGTGATAATATAGCATGGAAATTTGGAAGAAACAACTTTCTTTATCAACGAAAACGTGTTATAATTCAAAAGATTTTTGAGTAATAAGGATGATAAAATGATTACAGTAACCAATCTCGGCGTGCAATACGGCGGCAGCGTGCTGTTTAAAAACGCCGATCTGCAATTCAACCCCGGCAACTGCTACGGCATCATCGGTGCAAACGGCGCCGGAAAGTCTACCCTGCTGAAAATTCTCTCCGGCGCAATCGAGTCCACCGACGGTCACGTGGATGTCAAGCCCGGGGTTCGGATGTCCGTTTTGAAGCAGGATCAGTTCCAGTACGACGCCTATACCGTGCTGGACACCGTGATTATGGGCAACCAGAAGCTCTATGACATCGGCAAGCAGAAGGACGCCCTCTACGAAAAAGAGGATTTCTCCGACGAAGACGGCATTCTGGCGGCAGAGTTGGAAGCGGAATTTGCCGAGCTGGGCGGCTGGGAGGCAGAGTCCGATGCTTCCCGGATGCTCCAGGGGCTTGGCATTCCCGTGGAGGACCATGAAAAGCGCATGGGCGACATGGACGGTCGCGACAAGGTAAAGGTGCTTTTGGCGCAGGCGCTGTTCGGCAATCCCGACATCGTCATGCTGGACGAGCCCACCAACAACCTGGACAATGCCTCCATTGAGTGGCTGGAGGACTTTCTTCTGAACTTTGAGGGCATGGTCATCGTGGTCAGTCATGACCGCTATTTCCTCAACACCGTCTGCACCCATATTGTAGACATTGACTATGGCAAGATCAAGATGTACGTGGGCAACTACGACTTCTGGTATGAGTCCTCACAGCTGGTGCAGGCGCTGATCCGCAACCAGAACAAGCGCAACGAAGAGAAGATCAAGGAGCTCACCGAGTTCATCGCCCGGTTTGCCGCCAACAAGGCAAAGAGCAAGCAGGCAACCTCCCGCCGGCGGCTTCTCGATAAGCTCTCCGTCGAGGAAATGCCCGCCTCCTCCCGCCGGTATCCGTTCGTGGGCTTTGAGCGCGAGCGCGAGGTCGGCAAGGATATTCTGTTCGTGACCGATGTGTCGAAGACCATCGACGGCGTGAAGCTGCTGGACAAGGTCTCGTTCATCGTGAACAAAAACGACAAGATCGCCTTCGTCGGCGAAAACGAGCTGGCGCAGACGACGCTTTTCAAAATTCTCATGGGTGAGCTCGAGCCGGACGAGGGCAGCGTCAAATGGGGCCAGACCGTCACGACCAGCTATCTGCCGAAGGACAACACCGAATATTTTGAGGGCCACAGCGAATCTCTTGTCGACTGGATCCGGCAGTATTCCGCCAAAAAGGACGACGTGTATCTGCGAGGCTTCCTCGGGCGGATGCTCTTTTCCGGCGAAGAGGTGTTCAAGCCCGTGAACGTACTCTCCGGCGGCGAGAAAGTACGGTGCATGCTCTCCCGCATGATGCTCTCGGGCGCGAATGTGCTGCTTCTCGACCAACCGACGAACCACCTTGACATGGAGGCCATTCAGGCCGTCAACAAGGGCCTTTGCGCCTTCCCGGGCAACATCCTGCTTGCGTCGCACGACCACGAGTTGCTGCAGACCACCTGTAATCGCGTCATCGAGTTCCAGCCCGACGGCACAATCGTCGACCGGCTCAGCTCCTATGACGATTACGTGGCGTGGAAGCTGGCAAAGGAATCGAACTAAAGGAGAACCCTATGGAAATTTCCTATCAGGATATCAACAGCAAAACCGTCGACCGCTGGGTCGAGGACGGCTGGGAATGGGGCAAGCCCATTTCGCACGAAGCATACGAAAACGCAAAAAACGGCGCGTGGGACGTGAAGCTGACCCCGGTCAAATTTGTCCCGCACGCGTGGTTTGGTGATCTGAAAGGCAAGCGCGTTTTGGGTCTGGCCTCTGGCGGTGGGCAGCAGATGCCCATTTTTGCCGCGCTGGGTGCAGAATGCACGGTGCTGGATTACTCGGAAAAGCAGCTGGAATCAGAGCGCATGGTTGCGCAGCGCGAGGGCTATGACATTACCATCGTCCGCGCGGACATGACGAAGCGCCTGCCGTTTGACGATCATAGCTTCGATCTCATCTTCCATCCCGTCTCCAACTGCTATGTTTATGCCGTTCTGCCGATCTGGTGCGAGTGCGCGCGGATCCTGAAGCCCGGCGGACGGCTGCTTGCCGGACTGGACAACGGGCTGAACTTTGCCTTTGACGAGGATGAGACGAAGATCGTCAATACCCTGCCCTTCAACCCGCTCGAGGATGAGGAGCAGATGCGGCAGCTGCAGAAGGAAAATTGCGGCGTGCAGTTCTCCCACACCGCGCACGAACAGCTGACCGGCCAGCTCAAGGCCGGACTGCAGCTGCTGGACCTCTACGAGGACACCAACGGCTACGGCCCGCTGCATGAGCATAACATCCCGACCTATTGGGCGACATTGGCGCGGAAGGCATAAAACCTAAGGAGCCGCCCGGCAGAAGGCTGATAGTCTTCTGCAAATTTGCGACTGCGGTCCAGCATTTTCTTTTGCTTCTCCAAAAGAAAACGCAGGCGCGTCAGAAATGACCACGGCGGAACGAGCC
>CAJKNS010000168.1 GCA_905201305.1 uncultured Eubacteriales bacterium | reverse complement strand
GGACAAGCACGACACCGTTGGCATCGACTGTGTTGCCATGTGTGTCAACGATATCGTATGTGCCGGCGCCAGCCCCATGTTCTTCCTGGACTATGTGGCATGCGGCAAGAACTATCCCGCACGGATCGAGCAGATTGTTTCCGGCATTGCCGAGGGATGTCGGCAGGCAGGCTGCGCACTGATCGGCGGCGAGACTGCTGAGATGCCCGGCTTCTATCCCGAGGACGAATATGATCTTGCCGGCTTCTCTGTGGGTATGGTGGACAAGGAAAAGATTCTGGATGGCAAGGACATTGTGCCCGGCGATGTGCTCATCGGTCTGGCTTCCAACGGCGTGCATTCCAACGGCTTCTCTCTGGTTCGTAAGGTGCTGGACGTGGAGCATGCGGACCTGAAGACCATGGTGCCGGAGCTGCGCTGTTCTCTGGGCGAGGAGCTGCTGAAGCCCACCCGGATCTATGTGCGCCCGGTCAAGAATCTGCTCTCTTCCGGACTGAAGGTCAAGGGCATCAGCCACATCACCGGCGGCGGTCTGTATGAGAACGTGCCTCGTATGCTGCCTGAGGGCATATGCGCGCAGATCAGCATGTCCTCCATCCCTGTTCCGCCTATCTTCACCCTGATTCAGGAGAAGGGCAACATTCCCGAGCGGGATATGTACAACACCTTCAACATGGGCGTTGGTCTTGTAATGGCGGTTGCCAAGGAGGATGCAGGCGAGGTAATGGAGCTGCTGGTTCGCAGCGGCGAGCGTCCTTATCTCATCGGCAAGTGTGTTGCCGGTGAAAAGGGTGTGGAGCTATGGTAAATATCGCGGTTCTGGTCTCCGGCGGCGGTACCAATTTGCAGGCGCTGATTGATGCAGAAAAACGCGGTGACATTCCCAACGGAAAAATTACCGCGGTGATTTCCTCCAATCCGGATGCCTATGCTTTGGAGCGCGCCCAGAATGCCGGGATCACCGGTATCACCATCGCCCGGAAGAACTTCGGCTCCGCACGGGAGATGACGGTGGCGCTGGTGGAAACCCTCCGGGAGCTGAACATCGGTCTGGTGGTAATGGCGGGATTTATGGTCATTATCACAAACGAACTGGTGGATGCCTATCCCAACGCGATTCTCAATATTCATCCCTCTCTGATTCCGTCCTTCTGCGGCAAGGGGTGCTATGGGCTCCATGTCCATGAGAAGGCGCTGGAGTACGGCGTAAAGGTCAGCGGCGCAACGGTACACTTTGTTTCCGAAGAGTGTGACGCCGGTCCTATCGTCCTCCAGAAGGCGGTAGAGGTACTGGACGACGATACCCCTGAAACCCTGCAGCGGCGGATTATGGAGCAGGCAGAATGGGTGATTCTGCCCCAGGCGGTGAGCCTGTTCTGTGACGGTCGATTGAAGGTTGAGGGGCGCAAGGTCTCTATTGTAAATACATAATGCATCATGTACAGCTCCCTGATACGCCTGGTATCAGGGAGCTGCAATTGATACAAAAAGCCCGTCTCCGGTTGGCTGGAGACGGGCTTTTGTGATTATTCATCCGGATGGGCTTGCTTCCATTCCTGCTCCCGCTGGAGCTGCTTTTGGAGCGCCTTCTGACGCTGCTCCTCCAGCATCATGTCCTTGACCTTCATGAGCCGGGAGGTGCTGGAACGCTCGTTTTCGTCCAGCTTCATGGAGATATACTTGATGTTCGTCTCCATCTCGGGAATCATGACATATTCCAGGGCATTGACGCGGCGGCGGGTCTTTTCGATCTCCGACGCCAGAAGCTGCATGGTTTTCTCTACCTGGGCAAGCTCCAGCATATCCTGAAATACGCCGGAAAGGGCTTCCAGTGCGTCATCCAGTTCACCGGAGGTCTGGGCAAAGCCGTAGGGAAAGATCTCAGAGGGATCGTCGTTCTGGGTGCGGAAGGTGTATTTGGGCACCTCCACAGACATGATGTTCTGGAAGCTCATGTCCAGAGACACAGACTGCTTGGGGTAGGACAGTGCCTGCTCCAGCATTTCCTGACTCATCACGGAGGCTGCAACGGTAAAAGCGCCGTGGGCTTCCATGAGCCCGGCTTCTACCTTGGCGCGCAGCTCCTTATTCCGATGGACGACCTCCAAAAACTGACGCATCAGCTCATCCCGCTTATCCTTCAGCAGCTTGTGCCCACGGACAGCGGTGGTACGGCGGCTTTTCAGTCGGGAAAGCTCCATTCGGGTGGGGTTTATGGTTTTGGATGCCATTTATCCCACCTCCTTAGTCTGCTTTCTTCTCGGGATAATACTTCTCGATATACTGGGTGTTGATACGCTTCAGCTCGCTCTTGGGCAGGATGGAAAGAAGATCCCAGCCCAAATCCAGCGTTTCGAAAATGGAGCGATCCGTATCGTTGCCCTGGGAGACGTAGCGGTTTTCAAACTCGGTTGCAAACTTTGCATAGAGCTTATCGGTGTCGGACAGGGCAGCCTCACCCAGAATGGTCATGAGCTCGGCAGCTTCCTTGCCGGCGGAATAAGCGGCGAACAGCTGGTTCATGGTGCCGGCATGATCCTCACGGGTCTTGCCCTGACCAATACCCTTATCCTTCAGACGGGACAGGGAAGGCAGAACGTCGATGGGCGGGTTGATGCCCTTCCGGTACAGATCACGGGACAGGATGATCTGACCCTCGGTAATGTAACCGGTCAGGTCAGGGATGGGATGGGTCTTGTCGTCCTCGGGCATTGTGAGGATGGGAATCATGGTGATGGAGCCATCACAGCCCACACGGCGACCGGCACGCTCGTAAATGGTAGCCAGGTTGGTGTAGAGATAGCCGGGATAGCCGCGGCGTCCGGGAACCTCTTTCTTTGCCGCGGAAACCTCACGCAGGGCTTCGGCATAGTTGGTGATATCGGTCATGATAACCAGAACGTGCATGCCCTTTTCGAAGGCAAGATACTCCGCAGCGGTCAGCGCCATACGCGGGGTAGCAATACGCTCGATGGCGGGGTCGTTTGCCAGGTTGGAGAACATGACGGTACGGTCAATGGCGCCGGTACGACGGAACTCCTGAATGAAGTATTCGGATTCCTCAAAGGTGATGCCGATTGCCGCGAAGACTACGGCGAAGTTACCGGCGTCGTCGCCCAGTACCTTTGCCTGACGTGCAATCTGTGCAGCCAGTGCAGCGTGGGGCAGACCGGAGCCGGAGAAGATGGGCAGCTTCTGACCGCGGACCAGGGTATTCAGTCCGTCAATGGCAGAAACGCCGGTCTGAATGAACTCGGAGGGATAGTTCCGGGCTGCGGGATTCATGGGCAGACCGTTGATGTCCATATAGGCGTCGGGGAGAATGTCGGGACCGCCGTCGATGGGATTGCCCATGCCGTCGAATACGCGGCCCAGCATATCCTCAGAAACACCCAGCTGCAGGGGATGCCCCAGGAAACGAACCTTGCTCTTTGCCAGGTTGATACCGGCGGAGGAGTCGAACAGCTGAACCAGTGCGTCAGGTCCGTCAATCTCCAGAACCTGGCACAGCCGGAGCTCGCCGTCCGGCAGCTCGATTTCACCCAGCTCGTCATAGGTGACGCCCTCTACATTTTTCACCAGCATCAGAGGTCCGGAAACCTCGGAGATGGTGCGATATTCCTTAATCATAGTCCTGGGCACCTGCCTTTGCGATAATTTTTTCAATCTGTGCAGTCATCTCATCATTGATCTGCTGATAAGCTGCCACATATTCCTCATCGGGCACGCTCTTTGCACGACCAATCTTCTCTCTTGCGTCGATGGCGGTGAGCTCCTTGAGGGGAGCACCCTTTGCCACGGCATCACGGCACAGGCTGTCGTAATCCAGAATCAGCTTCAAAAGACGGAACTGACGGTCAAAGGAGGAATACCAGTCGATTTCGTTAAAGGAGTTCTGCTGGAGGAAGTCCTCTCGAATCATCTTTGCGATTTCCAGGGTCAGCTGATCGTCTACACCCAAGGAATCCTTACCGACCATCTTCACGATCTCGTCCAGCTCTGCCTCCTCCTGAAGGGTAGCCATGGCGCGATAACGGTTTTTGGTCCAGTCCTTGTTGACGTTCTCATCCAGCCAAGGCTGCAGGGTGTCCATATACAGGGAGTAGGAGTTCAGCCAGTTGATGGCGGGGAAGTGACGGGCATATGCCAGAGAGGAATCCAAGCCCCAGAATACCTTTACAATCCGCATGGTTGCCTGGGAAACGGGCTCGGAGGTGTCGCCGCCGGGAGGGGATACTGCACCGATGGCAGTCAGGCTGCCCTGACGATCATCGCTACCGATGCACTTGACCACACCGGCGCGCTCGTAGAACTGTGCCAGACGGGAAGCCAGATAAGCGGGGTAACCTTCCTCACCGGGCATTTCCTCCAGACGACCGGACATCTCACGCAGTGCCTCTGCCCAACGGGAGGTGGAGTCTGCGATAACGGCGACGTCATAGCCCATGTCACGGAAATACTCCGCAATGGTAATGCCGGTGTAGATGGATGCCTCACGGGCAGCAACGGGCATATCGGAGGTGTTTGCAATCAGCACGGTGCGCTTCATGATGGAATCGCCGGTGCGGGGGTCAACCAGCTCAGGGAATTCCCGCAGAACGTCGGTCATCTCATTGCCGCGCTCGCCGCAGCCGATATAAACCACCAGGTCTACGTCAGACCACTTTGCCAGCTGGTGCTGAATAACGGTCTTGCCGGAGCCGAAGGGACCGGGAACGCAGGCAGTGCCGCCCTTTGCCACCGGGAACATGGTATCAATGACACGCTGACCGGAGCACAGAGGCTGGTTGGGGGAGAGCTTATTCTTATAAGGGCGACCATTACGGACTGCCCAACGCTGCATCATGGGCAGCTCCACGGTTTTTCCATCGCAGTCCAGGACGCAGATGGTCTCCAGCACATTAAATGCGCCGGTTTTAATCTCTTTGATGGTGCCTTCGGTGCCATAGGGAACCATGATCCGGTGCTCCATAACGGAGGTCTCCTGGACGGTGCCCAGAATGTCGCCGCCCTGCACATGGTCGCCTACCTTGGCAGTGGCAACAAAGTCCCACTTCTTCTCGTGGTCAATGGGGGATACCTCAATGCCGCGGGAGATGGTGTTGCCGCAGCGCTCCATGATCTTTTCCAGGGGACGCTGAATGCCGTCATAAATATTTTCAATCATGCCGGGTCCCAGCTCGACGCTCAGGGGGAAGCCTGTGGTTTCCACCGCTACGCCGGGACCAAGACCGGAGGTTTCCTCATAGACCTGGATGGAGGCTGCATCGCCGCGCATCTCGATGATCTCGCCGATCAGACGCTGAGGACCTACGCGGACTACGTCATACATATTGGCGTCCGCCAGACCCTCGGCAACCACCAGAGGACCGGAAACCTTGACAACAGTACCGGTTGCCATTCGCTATCATTCCTTTACGCTAAATTTCGATTCAATTCGCCGATTAAAGTATATCTGCACCTACTGCACGCTCAACGGAGCTTTGCAGTGCGTTGGTGCCAAGACCGAGAGAGCCGGATTTGCCGGGGATCAGGATAATGGCAGGGGTAACGCTGTCCTGATACCGGGCGATGTCGCTGGGAATCT
>CAJKNS010000167.1 GCA_905201305.1 uncultured Eubacteriales bacterium | reverse complement strand
GGCTGCCAGGCAGTCCGCTTCCCTGCATTTTTCTCTATGCCCCAGCACGAAGGACCGGGTCACAGAATTGAGGAGGGGGTTATCTCGCGTTGTAACGATCCAATGTGCTCTGCCAATCTGCAATGCAGGTATCAATTCCCATGGACTGAATCTGCTCCTGGAATGCAGAAAGGTTTTCAATGGGCTCATCGCCCATGATAAATTTGGGCAGCATCTCAGAAATATAGGTCTGAATATCACTGAAGGTAGCGGAATATTCATTGGCCTCATCGGCGGTCATGCTGCAGGCACCGGGGATTTTCCAGGCGTTGTCCACATTTTCGCTCCAAATATCCTTAGCGGAAACGGTGGCGTCGGAATACCACTGATCCTCGCGGCTGTTGTCCACTACACCCATCTGACCGATGTAGATATAGGTGGTCTGGGTCAGCGTAAGACCATCGGCATTGTTGGTAATCATATCGGTGAACACGGGCTTGCCGTCCTGCATCTCATAAGTCAGCCCCTCAACACCGTAGTTGGTGAGCATATCGCCGTCAGGCGTGAACCAGTAGTTGTGCCATGCCAGCAGAGCCTCCAGATCAGACTCCGAGCAGGCGCTGGTGGCATAGAAGCCGCTGTTCAGAGAGCTCTGACGATAGGGTCCCAGATGAATGACCTGTCCCGCTTCCTTCCGGGGAGAGGGAATTGCAACCAGCTCAAAGTCCGGATTGACGGCTTTGCCCTCGGTATTATAGGTGTCCAGATTGGTACGTCCTGCGGTCACTGCGCCCACATCACCGGCAACAATCTTACCGGTAAAGGTTTCTGCGTTGTTGTTCTCGTTCTCACTGATGTAGTCCGGGCTGATGTATCCCTTCCGGAACCAATCTGCCATCTGGGTCATATAGGTCACAAAGCCCTCCTCCAGATAGCCGAACTTCACCTGACCGTCCACCTGATAAAATCCATCGTTGCCGCTGCCAAGGATGGGATGGGAATAGAGCTGTACTTCCAGACCTGCATTGTAGACATCACTGCATCCTGTGCTGGTGCCGTCCAGTACGAATGGCTCCTTCACACCCTGATCCTTAAAGGCAGCCATCACATCGTCATAATCCTCATAGGTAACCGGAGTATCCAGCCCTGCCTTTTCCAGAAGATCCTTCCGGATCATCATGCCGGTATTCGGAACGCCTTCCGAGACATAATAGGTACAGGGCGATACGCCGTCATCGGTGATAATATCCTTCCCATAGCCCATGTCCTGAATGGTTCGGTAGTAGTCCGGGGCATAGGCTTCCAGATACGGCATCAGGTCAATGATAATTTCCTGCTCCACCAGGTCGTTTACCTGATAATACATATTCAGCTTGGTCATCAGCTGGGGATAATCTCCGGAGGAAACTACAAGCTGGGTCTGCTCCTGCTGTGCCGAGGATGCAACACAGGTCACATCAATGGTAATGCCAGTTGCCTTTGCTGCCTCAACGTACTGGAGCGACTCACTCCAGGAAGTAATTCTATCCGCGGTACGGGGCTGATAAATCGCATCCAGTGCAGTGAGTGTCACCGGCTCTGCCACCGGGTAGGTAATGGTCACTTCCGGTGTGGTCTCAGACGCGGATGCCTCTGCACTTGCCTCCTGAGCTGCCGGTTCGGAGGAAGCTTCTTCCGTGGTCTGCTCCGGCTGCTGCACCGCTGTGTCCGCAGAAGACGCAGTTTGGGACGGCTCAGCCGATCCGCCTTTTGCACCACAGGCTGCCATGGAGCACAGCATCGTCAAAGCTAACAATAACGCAACAATCTTTTTCATTTCTGGGATTCATCCTTTCCTATTTTTATCACGTAGTCAGTGCGTTTCCGCAGGATTCCACTTTACCATGGCCGTAGCTTCGCTCCAGGTTTCATAGGCTTCCGGCATAGGCGGATAGTAGTCCGCTTTGGTAAAAATACTATAGGCGCTGGGCATCGGGGGCTGCTTTGATTTTCCGCCGCCAACGTCACAGGTTCTTTGATTGGGTCCCTGTTCCAGCAGCTCAGAAGGCAGCTGGGTGACAAATTCCACATAGGTTCGAAGCTTCAGAATCCGCCACTGACCGTCATCGTCCTTTACTGCCACGATGCCAAGCTTCTCATGCATGTGCGCAGCCTTTGGACGGCAGTCCAGTCCCACCTCCGTGCAGTTGCCCGGGGTCATCCACAGTCCCTTTGCACTCTGACCATCCTCCGCAATTACCACATAAGGCGTGGTGGCTCCCTTCGCCACCATATCGCCCATGCCCTCATTTTCCTTGCAGACTGCCACCTCCGGGTGAAAGCGGTGAATCAGCTCCAGCTTCCGTTTCCGCATATTTTCACCGTTGGTTACAACAAAGAAATTTCGAATTGCCTCATAGCCGTTGTTATCCCAATAGCTGATCTCATCGCGGCGGTTCGACCAGTAGACATCAATTTCATTCTGCTGTGCCTGGGCACGGTAGCTGTAGAGATGGGCTGCAACACAGTTCATAATTCCCTGGTAGGCGCCTGCCTTTTCCGCTTCAAACAATACCTTGCTTGCTCGTTCTTCCAGTGTCATGTGTGCTTCCCTCCTTACATAATTGGCATATCTTCGGACGCTGTCCAGGTGGAATATTCCTCGGGCAGCGGCGGCTTCCACACAGGGATGGATTCTGCACAATAGGGCATGGGACGGTTTCCGTCCTCCTTCGGTCCTTCCGGCCTTTTGTTGGTATGATCCTCGTTGGGTGCCCCCTCCTCATCGAAGGTACGGCCTTCATACCGGCTGTCATCAAACGTTTCATTCGGCAGTTCAGTGGTAAAATCCGGATAGACGTTATAGTGCCAGATGCGCCACTGACCGTTCTCCCGGATAAAATCTACACCAATGCGCTCCTGTAGATAGGTGCCGTGCAGCTCCCCATCCTCACCGATTTCTGCTTTTACCGCTGGGGAAAACCATACGCCCTGCGCCGTTTTGCGGTCAGCCGCAATGACGATATAGGGATTTGCGGCAAGTCTTGACTCCAAATCGCCCACACCAAAATTGTCCTCGGTCATTTCCACGCCGTGATATTTGTGCGCAAGCTCCAGCTTTTCCCGCTTTCTCGCGTCAGACTGCCGAATCAGGAAATCCAGCACGGCTTCCCGTCCCTTTGCCGGACCAAAGCTGACATCATCCCGATCAGACCAGCAATGCTCCACCAGCTCACGATGCTGCTGCACCTGAAGGTAATACATCTGTGCAGAGATTGTGTTGTAGATTTCCCGGTAGTCGTTGGCATGATGCGTCAGCCGCTCCGCCAAATCCAGTTTTTCTGTTACTGTCATTGTCCCCCTCCTTCGTATGCCGAAGCAAATGCCCGATGCTCCTCCCAGGTTTCATAAGGCTCCGGCAGCGGCGGGCAAAAATGCGCCACGGTAGTTGCTGCATAGGGAGCGGAATAGGCGTTGGGCGCTGCTGCCGGATAGTGAAACCGGTACTGCTCCGGAGAGAACCGAATGTGCGGGCACGGTGTCTGGAAATCCACCAGAATATTCAGCCGAAGAATCTTCCATCCGTCGTCCTCTTTTACCAGATCCACCGCATTTTTCTCCTGAAAATAGTTCGCCTGAATGGCTCCATCTTTCCCCAGCTCACAGCAAAAGCCCGGTACAAACCAGATACCGTGGGCACTCAGCCCATCCTCGGCGATAATGATATACGGAGACGCAGCGGCTTTTGCCACCATGTCACCAACTCCATCAAAGGAATCGGTATCGGAAATCTCCGGGTAGTACGCACTGGCAATTTTACGTTTTTCAGCACGCATGACTGCATTGTGACCACAGTAGAAATCCATAACAGCCTTTCTCCCCTGGGCGTTTGCGTAGACCAGATCATCCCGCTGCCTTGCCCAGTAATGCTCCATTTCGTAGGATTGCTTCTGCGCACGGTAGCAGTAGAGATGGGCAGAAAAGACATTTAAGATATCCGTATAATCCTTGGCACGCTGCGCTTGTTTCAGAGCCAGATCGGCAGTCTCTTCCAATGTCATAGGGGTTCCTCCTTGCTTTCAAATAAGCGCCTGTCAGTAGGCAGCTTTGAAATACGCTAGCGAACATCTTCATTGTATCGGAAGGAATGCCATAAAAAAAGAGCCAGTTTCCTAGAATCCTGCGACAAAAAGTCACACGACGCGGAAACTGGCAGTCTGCCCGGCCAAAGAAACCGTCAGTTTCCTTGGTCAACGGGTCATTTTTCTTCTTTTTCGGCTTGCACAGCCATATGTTCAGTTCGAAATTTACCTGGGGTAGTCTGTTCGGATTTTTGAAATGCTCTGGTCATGGAGCGGGCTGAACCAAATCCCGATGCCTCCGCCGTTTCGGCAACAGCATGTCCGGCAGCGAGCATCTGCTTTGCCAGCCGCAGTCGAAGCCCCTGGATATACTCCGGCAATCCGATTCCAACACGGTCCCGGAAAACCCGGCTCATATAGGAGGCGTTGAGGTCAAACTCCTGCGCTAAGAAGTTGACATTCAAGGTTAGCTCCGTAAAGTGAAGGTCAACGAAACTCTTGACATCCGCCACCCAGCTCATGGCATAGCTGCTCTCCGGTGTAACCTCCGCGCGGCTGGACTGCAGCTCCTGCAGCACCTGTGCGGAAATCTTCTGGAATTCCTGCACGTTGCCGCATTCCCGAAAGTCCAGTCTGGGGAACATAGTAGAAAAGACAGCGCTGTCCATCCGCAGCCGAGTTGCGTCTACGGCAATGTCCAGCAGTTGAATGAGATAATCCAGCCGAACCCGGGCGGCATTGGGGGCAAGTGTCGATAAATCCACATCCAAAAGCATCTGACGAATCAGCTCCGTCAGGCTTCCCTGAGCCGCAGAAAAATTCTCTGACAAAATGCTGCTGAAAAAAGCATCCGTTTCCTCCATTGTTCTCAGACCGTCAAATCGGTAGCACTGGTCCGGGCTGGCGGCAATCACACGTTCCTGGGTCAGCACAAGAGTATCCCTGTTCAAGACGGTCTCATAATCGCAAAGAGCGTTCAGACTTCTGCGCTGATTGGAGATATCCTGCATGTGCTGCTCCAGCTTGCTCACAAAAGCCTTGAGCAGTAGTCCGGTTTCCTGGCGCAGCATACATAGTGCAGGCTCCAGTAGATCCAAAATCTTCAACCGCTGGAGTTCGGGTGCCTCGGAGTCGAAGTTGACAATGGCATAGATATCCCACTCGTCCATAAACACCCAGGGTTCCATAACGCTGTCGGTCAGCGCGCTCTGTATGGTGCTGCAAATTGTTCCGTAGCTGGCGTCCAGGCTGGCATCGGTTCGGTCAATCTCCTGTACCTTCACCAGCACCAGGATAAACCACTGTCCCGGGAACGTAATGCCCAGCTGCTCCAATTCTTCCGGAATAATGCTGTGCCGACTGTCCAGCAGCCGCTTGAGCCGGTTATCCCGCATCAGGCGCAAACCTCTGTCGTAGACATAGTGGTTCAGAGGCTGAGCTTCCCCCTCTTGATCTGCTTTTTTCCGTTTTCGCAGCGGCGACAAAAAAGCCATACACAGCATTCCCTTCCTCATGTAATCCCAGGAACTTGGATTTCTTAAGGCAACACCGCACAAATACGTCTGCGGATTCTGCCGG
>CAJKNS010000166.1 GCA_905201305.1 uncultured Eubacteriales bacterium | reverse complement strand
GGCAAAGCCGGGCGGCAGCGGTCATTCCGTTAGAAGAATTTCTTGATACCGTCGGTGGCGGTAGCAACATCCGCAGAAACGGAGATGGTAAAGTCGATCTTGTTTGCCTTGCCGAATTCGTCGCACCACTGGAGGAACGCCTCGGTTTCCAGGGTGTCGTTGCAGACGGAGATTTTATACAGGCTGTCGATGAAGATGTGTGTAATATCGTAATCGCCGGCATGGAGACCGCTGATAAAGCCCTTCAGGTAGCTATAACCACCGATGGGATAGTCACTGGCTTCTACCAGGCGCACGCTGGACTTTATGTCGTATACCAGTTTGGAACCTTTTTCAATGCAGACAATGTGACCAGTTTCGTTGTCTACTGCGGCATTGATCGTTTCAACCATCTGCTTGGTCTTACCGGTGCCTTTCACGCCCATAATAACCTTAACCATGATGATTTCCCCTTTCGTTTTGTCGGTCATACCGACTGTGGAAATATAGTAACATTTTTGTGCGTACTTTTCAACTATTTTTGTGAATTTTACTAAAAAACTATGGACTGCTCCAAAAAGGTGCCTCAGCGTCCCAGATTGGTCATCATATTTTTCTTATAGGCTTCCACACCGGGCTGGTTAAAGGGATTGACCCCCAGCACATAGGCGCTGATGCCGCAGGACAGCTGGAAGAAGTACATGAGATAGCCTAGGGTCCGGGCATTCATGGGACCGCACTTCAGAATAATCACCGGCACGCCGCCGTCCACATGGGCTGCTACAACCCCTTGGAAGGCGTTTTCCTCCACATAGCTGACGGTTTTTCCAGCCAGATAGTTGAGGTCGTCGATGTTCTTCCAGTCGATTTCAATGCCCAGCTCCCGTTCATCGGGATCAAAGCGCACCACGGTTTCAAACAGATTCCGCTCACCCTGCTGGATCATCTGCCCCATGGAGTGGAGATCGGTGGTAAACTGCGCGCATGCCGGGAAGAT
Source organism: uncultured Eubacteriales bacterium (assembly GCA_905201305.1). Classification (GTDB taxonomy): domain Bacteria; phylum Bacillota; class Clostridia; order Oscillospirales; family Oscillospiraceae; genus HGM13006. The sequence continues at coordinate 4,703 of CAJKNS010000166.1, read as the reverse complement.
GCCCTTGCCGTCCTTGCCCTCGCTTTCGCCAAACAGCTGCTGCCACCAGCGACCTACATATTCAAAGTCCGGCTCATAGCTGCACAGCATTTCAATCTTCTTGCCGTTTTCGTACATAAGATTCCGCGCCGCGGCATAGAGCCATGCGGGGTTCTCCATGGACCTTACATTCAGCTCCGCCTGACGAGCACCTGCCATGACGGCACGGATGTCGATGTCAGCCACCGCCATGGGCAGCAGTCCGCAGGCAGTAAAAACGCTGTAGCGTCCGCCCACATTGGAGGGAATCGGGAAGGTGGTATAGCCTTCTTCCTTTGCCAGCGCGCGAAGCTTTCCCTTTATGGGATCAGTGGTCACATAGATGCGCTTTTTTGCCTCATCGGGACCGTATTTCCGGTTCAGCATCCACCGGAACATTCTGGCTGCCACCGCAGTTTCCATGGTGGAGCCGGACTTGGAGACAATATTGATGGAGAAATCCACATTTTCCAGCCGCGCTGCCAACGCGTTCAGTGCACGGGTGGACAGGTGGTTGCCGGCAAAATAAATCCTGACCCGGTCCGTCTCATTGTGCATCACGCCGTTCATAAATTCAATGGCAGCCCGGGCGCCCAGATAGCTGCCGCCGATTCCAATAACCACCAGCGCCTTGGAATCCCGGCGGATTCGGTTGGCAGCCTTCTGAATTTCGTCCAGCTCATCTTCTGTGGTATGGGAGGGCAGATGGTACCAGCCCAGGAAGTCGTTTCCCTCGCCGGTGCCCTGTGCCAAGGTGGTATGCGCCTGACTGAGCCGCTCCTCCATCTTCATGAGATCGGAGAACTCAATGCTGCCCCAAACGTTAGAAATATCGGTTTCAAACATAATTCATGTCACGTCTTTCTGTTGTAAGGATGTATGAAATAAGTCCTGTCTATCTTAACGGATGCGGCAAGAAAATTCAAGTGGCATTCGAATGGAATTTCCATCTTCTACTCCGCCATCCACAGCATACCCACCGTCCGCTTGAAAATCTGCCCCCAGGTGAGCTTTTCCACGCCGCATTCCGCCACCAGCGGCACCTCCGCCAGCACCGTACCGCCGCTTTTCAGGGTGACGCTGCCCAGCACCTGCCCCTGTTCCACCGGCGCACTGACCCGCTCGGTGAGCTGAAGCTCCCGGGTTACTCCTGCCGCCTGCTCCTTCTCCAGCAGCACCGGTTCTCCCTGCGCCGGCACCGGCTGCACCGTTTCACTGGTGCCCAGCTCCACCGTCACCGGCTGCACCTGTTCCTCGCCCATGGGGTCCACCAGCGTATAGGCTGCAAAGCCGTAATCCAGCAGCGCCTTGGCGGATTCAAACCGGTCGGTAGAGGACTGGCGGTGCATCACCGTGGCAATGAGCTCCATGCCGTCCCGCTGGGCGCTGGCGGACATACAATAGCCCGCAGAGGAGGTATAGCCGGTTTTCAATCCCGTGGTCCCCTGATAAAACCGCACCAGCTTATTGGTGTTGCTGAGTCCAAAGGCGCCATCCCGAATGGTATCCATCCAGATGGTGGTGAATTCCCGGATTTCCTGGTGCTGGAGCAGCGCCCGGGACATAATCGCAATATCTCTGGCGGTGGTATAGTGCTCGTCCGGACCTGCCTCATCGTCCAAACCGGTGCAGTTGGCAAAATGGGTGTGCTCCATGCCCAGCTCCTTTGCCCGCTGGTTCATTTTTTCCACGAAGCCGCTTTCGCTGCCCGCTACCGCTTCCGCCAGGGCAGTGGCGCAGTCGTTGGCAGAGGATACCACCACGCATTTCACCATCTCCCGGAGACTCATCTGCTCCCCTTCCTCCAGATAGACCTGACTGCCTCCCTTTGCCGCCGCAGCGGCAGAGGTGGTAATGGTATCGTCCCAGCCCAGCTGTCCCCGCTCCACCGCCTCCATCACCAGCAGCAGCGTCATAACCTTTGTGACGCTGGCAGGCGCCAGGGGTTCGTCGGCATTTTTCTCATAGAGCACCGTGCCCGTGGAAGAATCCATCAACAGGCAGCTGGGGGCAGGTACCTCCGGCGCCGCCAAGCAGCTGCCCATCAGCAGCGCTCCAATGAGAATACAAAGAACTACTTTTTTCAGCATAGGTATGTCCCTCCATTCCATCGGTCAAGCCTATGCGGGATTGTCCCCCGCTATACCAAAAAATCCCCACGGAAACGAACAACAGACGTCTCCGCAGGGATACTTTTTATGATTCCTTTTCTACATAGACAATGCCATAAGCCCCGGGTCCGATATGCGCGCCGATCACCGGACCGATTCCGTAAATCCGGTCACCCACCGTGTCCTGCAGGTTCAGCCGCTCCAGCAGCTCCGTTACATGCTCCCGGTCTCCGGAGTAGATGCCATAAATCGGATAATCCGGGTCCGGAGGATTTTTCTCCATAAGGCTCTGCATCTCCTTCATGGCGCGTCCAACGCCCATGCATTTTCCTGCCACCTGAACCGAGCCGTCCTTGCCCACCGTAACCACCGGCTTAATCCGTGCCAGAGTTCCCAGAGAAGCCGCTGCCCGACCCAGCCGTCCGCCTTTTCTGAGGTATTCCAAGGTATCCAGCCCCGCATAGACCCGAACCCGACTCCGGAGCTGCTCCAGCGCCGTGACAATCTGCTCTGCGTTTTTCCCCTGATCCCGTAGCTTTGCCGCATGGAGCACCAGCAGCTTTTGGCACAGGGTTGCGGTGCGGCTGTCCACCACAAATACGTTATCGTACTCCCCCAGTCCCTTCACCACCGTTGCGGTCTGATAGGTGCCGCTGAGGGCTGAGGCGATGGAGATATACACCACCTGATCCCCCTTCTGCCGGGCATCCTCAAACAGCGTCTCAAATTCTGAGGGCGCAGGCTGCGAGGTTTTGGGGAACACCTTTGCCGCCTCCAGCAGCCGGAAAAAATCCGCCTTATTAAACTGCTGATTGGCGCTGTAGATGCGCCCGTCTATGGTCAGTCCCAGGGGTACCAGCTCAACCCGGTACTGGGAATACTCCGACGATTCCAGATCTGCGCCGGAATCCGTTACAATTCGAATGCTCATATGGTTCCTTTCTGCTGGCGCCGTGTCAGCTCCGCCTGAATCATGGTGTTGATGGCGCTGAGCTGCCCGGTCAGCTGCCGGACGCTTTCCTCGCCCATGTTTTTTACCACGATGTCAATCAGCTCCCGTCCCTGCTGGTGGCTTGTGTGATAGGCTTTCTCCCCTGCTTCCGTGAGAAACAGGTGAATCTGCCGCCGATCCGCTTCCCATCGCTGACGAACGAGATAGCCCCGCTTTTCCAGGGAGTTCAGAAGCAGATTCATCTGGCTTTTTCGGATATTGGTTTTCTCGCAAAGCTCGGTTGCGGTCATGGGATGCGCCGGGTCCTGCCGCTTGCGGTACAGCAGCAGATTGGACACAACCGCCTCGTTAAACGTCATGCCGCTGACCATTTGCCGATTCCAAATGATCGCCGCCAGCTCCAGCCACGCCCGGAGCAATGCTTCACCGGTATCCATTTCCATGGTACGCCCTCCAATTAGTTCACAAATTGAACAAATAGCATCATACCCTATTTTTCTTCGTTTGTCAAGAACAGAATAAAACCGGACAGCCTTCCATCACGGAGGCTGTCCGGTCATTCATTCCTATTTACTTCTGATTTACGGCATCCACAAACCGCAAAAATGCCTGTTTTCCCTCCGGGGTCCGGCGATAAACGCCCGCGTCCTCCAGCACCTGGGCAAACACACGCCCGGTTTCCTGCATGAGGATGTCCAGCGTGTTGTCCGGAGTAAACGTGTGCCGATTCCGCAACTGGTCTACCCAGTCCGCATGCTTTTCCAGCACCGCATCAGCCCGGAGATCATCGCCATTTAAAATCGCATCCCGCAGTCCGTACAGCTCGCCCTTTAACCGGCTGGGCAGCACCGCAAGTCCCATCACCTCAATGAGCCCGATGTTCTCCTTTTTGATATGGTGCTTGTCGCTGTGGGGATGGAAGTAGCCCAGGGGATGCTCCGGTGTTGTGATATTGTTCCGCAGCACCAGATCCAGCTCATAGTCCCCATCCCGGCGCCGGGCAATGGGCGTGATGGTGTTATGCGGCGTCCCGTCCGTTTCTGCAAAGATAAACGCCGCTTCGTCGGTATAGCCCCGCCATGCGGTGAGAATCCGGTCTGCCAAATCGCTCAGCCGTTCCGGGTCTGCTGCCCGCAGCCGAATGACGCTCATGGGCCATCTCACAATGCCTGCCGCCACGTCCTCATAGCCCCGGAACTCCAGCGGCGTTTCCACCTCCGCCCGCTCCATGGCAAACTCATACCGTCCGCCCTGAAAATGCTCATGGCTGAGAATCGAGCCGCCCACAATGGGCAGATCCGCATTGCTGCCCACAAAATAATGGGGCATTACCGTGACAAAATTAAGCAGCTTCCGGAAGGCGCTTCGGTCAATGACCATGGGCACATGCTTCCGGTTGAAGACAATGCAGTGCTCATTATAGTACACATAGGGGGAGTACTGCAAAAACCAGGGGGAGTTGTTGATGGTGATGGGCACGATGCGGTGGTTCTGCCGGGCGGGGTGGTTCACCCGGCCGGCGTACCCCTCGTTCTCGGCGCACAGCTGGCACCGGGGATAGTTGGAGGCGGGCAGGTCCCGGGCGGCGGCAATGGCCTTGGGGTCTTTCTCCGGCTTGGACA
>CAJKNS010000165.1 GCA_905201305.1 uncultured Eubacteriales bacterium | reverse complement strand
CCTGCCAGGTCAGCGAGGCGGTCACCCAGGCGCTGCAGGTCAGCCGGTATCAGAAAAACGTGGCAGAGTCGCTGCTTACGGCGCCCTGCGGCAGATATATTCTGACGGATTTGAACGGCGACGGCGCGAAGGAAATCCTATGTATCACCGACAGCGGCGCTGAGGCAACGGCGTCGGTGACGTACTACACCTATTCCTCCGGGCAGATGAAGGAAGGGCAGGAGCTTCGGCTCAGTGAAAACTACGGCGACATTCTGGATATTACCCAGGGCACGCTGGAGGACGGCACGGCTGCCGTGGTGGTGACCGGAACCAACGATGACCGGCTGCGCACCGATGTGCTGATTCAAACGGAGCAGACGGATTTGACCGCAGTGGACTGCGGAAGCCTGAACGCTTCGGTGCAGCTGCAAGACGGCACGCTGTATCCCACGGATATGGATGGCGACGGCAATCTGGAAATTCCCAAGGGGAAAGAGCTGCCGGAATATGAAGCCGGAAGCGGCGTCCAATGGATTGTGGAGTGGTACGGGCTTACGGCAAAGGGAAAGACCGATCTCAAATGCGCCACCTATCACTGCTTTGACGAGGGCTGGTATCTGGAACTGCCCGAGAGCTGGGACGATGCCATTGCGGTCCGGGAAAAAAGCGAAACAAACGGAGCCTGCACCGTTCACAGCATTGGCTTTTATCGTAAGAGCACCGGCAGAAAGTCGGGGGAGGAGATTATGACGGTCTATGCCCTCTATGGCGCTGCAAGACAGGAGCAGGTAGAGACGCGGGGACTGACCAGCCTCTACAGCGACACGGACCGGATCCTGGCAGTGGAGATCAACGAGAATGCCGCACCCTGGGAGGGAACGGTTTCCGTGGCACAGCTGTCTGAACGCTTCCACGTAGAAGCCGCTGAAAATCATCAATAACGCCGATGGAATAAACCAGGCATGGAAGGAACTATATCATGAAAAAAGTACTCATTTTGGAAGATGAAACTAGCATTCGCAGCTTTGTGGTCATCAACCTGCGCCGGGCGGGCTACGAAGCCATTGAAGCAAGCACCGGAGAAGAGGCACTGGAGCAGCTCCGGCGGAATCCCGACACCGGTGTGGCAATTTTTGATATCAATCTCCCGGGCATGGACGGCTTTGAGGTGTGCCGGACGGTACGCGCTACCAATAAGACCATTGGTATTATTATGCTCACGGCGCGGACTCAGGAGATGGACAAGGTAACGGGTCTGATGACCGGCGCCGACGACTATGTAACAAAGCCCTTCTCTCCCGCAGAGCTCACCGCGCGGATTGACGCTCTGTATCGGAGAATCGGCGGTGAGCCCAATGCATCTCCGGACGAGCTGAGCCAGGGACCCTTTGTTCTCAACACCCGGAACCGCACCCTGGAAAAGGCGGGGCAGAAAATCCGTCTGACCCAGGTGGAATATGCCATTGTGAAGCTGTTTATGCAGAATCCTGGGCGCGCCATGTCCAGAGAGGATATTCTGGCGGCGGTTTGGGGCAGGGATTACGACGGCGAGCTGAAAATCGTTGACGTAAACATCCGCCGGCTTCGGATTAAGATTGAGGACGATACCTCCAACCCGGTTTATATCACCACGGTTTGGGGCTATGGCTATAAGTGGGGCGCTTAATTCATGAAAAAAATGTCCGGAATCCGGTCCAGATGGCTCACCCATAATGTCAGCCTGATGGTTCTGCTGGTGTTGGCTTGCGCAGTCTGCGGCATTGTGGCGCTGTCCAGCTATTACTATAGCTGCATGCGCAATGGGCTGGAGGCACAGCTGAAAACCACGGCGGATTTTTTTGAAACCTATATCAGCACCTCGCAGGAGGAGTTTTACGGCAGCGTCTATAGCTTTACCCAGAACTTTGAGGGGAAAAATGACCTAGAGCTGGAGTTTTTAAACAACAGCGGCGAGATTATCACCTCTTCCTTTGGTCTGGCGTCCGGCAGTCAGCCGGAGACGGAGGATGTAAAGGGCGCCTTGGAGCAGCAGAAGCTGACCTCCTTCCAGGGGAAAAATCCTCAGACCGGTGAACGGATTCTGGCGGTTTCCATTCCGGTGATGGAGGACGGTCAGGTGGCAGGCGCGCTGCGGCTGGTGACCTCTCTGCGGCTGGCGAACCGGCAGATTCTCCTGTGGGCTGGAATCATTGGGCTCATCGCTCTGTTTGTGATGGTTCTGGTCTGGGGAACCGGCATGTATTTTATCCACTCCATTGCCACGCCGGTGATGGAGATCACGGAAACTGCCAAGCGGATTGCCTCCGGCGGCTACGGCACCCAGATTCAGGCGAAGTTTGCGGAGAACAATGACGAAATCGGCGAATTGGCGCGGACCATCAATAATCTGTCGCTGCAAATCAGCCAGACGGAGAAAATGCAGTCGGAGTTCCTCTCCTCAGTCTCCCATGAGCTGAGAACACCTCTGACCGCAATTTCCGGCTGGGGGGAAACGCTGATGACCAGCAATGAAATGGACCCGGTGGAAACGCGCCGGGGCATTGTGACCATGCTCAAGGAGACAAAGCGGCTGACTTCTCTGGTGGAGGAGCTGCTGGAATTCTCCCGCATTCAGGATGGCAGGTTTAAGCTCAATGTGGAGACCAGCGATCTTCGGGGCGTATTTGAGGACACCATCTTTATGTACGGCAGCCGGCTGCGGCAGGAGGGCATTGACCTCCAGTATGAGGCCAGCGACGAGGACATTCCGGAAATCAGCTGTGATCCCGAGCGGATGAAGCAGGTGTTCCTGAATATTCTCGACAATGCGGCAAAATACGGCGGCGACGGCGGGAAGATTCGCTGTGATATCCATGTGGAAGGGCAGCAGCTGGCGGTGAGAATCCGGGATTACGGTCCCGGTATCCCCGAGGAAGAGCTGCCGCTGGTTAAGAAGAAGTTTTACAAGGGCTCTTCGAAGGCAAGAGGCAGCGGCATCGGACTGGCAGTGTGCGAGGAGATCGTCTCCATGCACGGCGGCAAGCTGGTCATTGCCAATGCAAATGACGGAGAGGGCGGCTGTGAGGTCACCATTTATCTCCCAATGAAATAGTAAAGTACCACTTTAGGGACATCTCCTGTGCTATCCTAAACGGGAAAGCGGGAGGTGATTGGAAAGGACTAGACTGTGGCAAATCAGGAAAAGAAAACATCCATCGGCGGTCAGGCACTCATTGAGGGCATTATGATGCGGGGACCCTACCGGCAAGCCATTGCCGTAAGGGATCAGGACGGTCAGATCGTCATGAAGGAAGAAGAGCTGAAGTTCATCAAGGACAAGTACCCGATTTTGGGGCTGCCGCTGATTCGCGGCGTGGTGAATTTTGGCGGAAGCATGGTGGCTGGCGTCAAAGCACTGATGTATTCTGCGTCCTTCTATCCGGAGGAAGAGGATATCGGAGAGCCCAGCCGGTTTGAAGCGTGGCTGGAAAAGCACATTGGCTCGGAGAAAATGGAGTCTCTGGTGATTTATCTGGCAGTGCTGCTGGGCGCGGCATGCTCGGTGGGGCTGTTCCTGCTGCTGCCCACCTTTCTGGTGGGACTGGTGAAGCCCGTTCATGACCACTATTTGCTGCGAAATCTCTGCGAGGGCATCGTGAAGCTGGCAATTCTGCTGGTCTATATGATCGGCATTTCCAAGCTTAAGGATATGCGCCGGGTATTTTCCTACCATGGCGCGGAGCATAAAACCATCAAGTGCTACGAGCTGGGAAAGGAACTGACAGTGGAAAATGTCCGTCCCTGCACCCGGTTCCATCCCCGCTGCGGCACCAGCTTCTTGTTTGTGGTGATTTTTATCAGCATTCTGGTGGGCAGTGTGGTCCAGGTGGGCAATACGCTGCTGAGAATGCTGTGCCATCTGCTGCTGCTGTTCCCGGTGGTTGCCATCAGCTATGAGATCAACCGGCTGGTTGGACGCTACGACAACCGACTGACGAAAATCCTTACGGCGCCGGGACTCTGGCTCCAAAACTTTACCACCAATGAGCCGGACGATTCCATGATCGAGTGCGCCATTGCAGCGCTGAAAGCGGTGATTCCACAGCAGGAAGGAGCGGACAACTGGTAACCCATGGAGAGCTACAGTTATCATGACCTGTATATTGCTGCAAGACAGGCACTGCGGAAGGTGGACGGAGAAAACGCCGAATTTACCGCACGTCAGCTGGTTTCGGCGGCAACGGACCGAACGGTAAGCCAGCTGGTGGCGGATTTTAACCTGAGCGTGTTTCAGCGGGATATCATTCGTGTGAATCAAATGGTGGAGCGCCATCTGAAGGGGGAGCCGATTGCCTATATTCTCGGACAGTGGGAGTTTTTTGGGCTGAGCCTTACGGTAACGCCGGATGTGCTGATTCCCAGAGACGATACGGAGGCAGTGTGCGATCTGGCGATTCACCAGACCATGCTGTCCGGGCAAAATCCCCGGGTGCTGGATCTGTGTGCCGGCTCCGGCTGCATTGGGCTTGCGGTGGCTGCCCGGGTAAAGGATGCATGGGTGACACTGGGCGAGATTTCTCCTGATGCGATTCGGATTGCAAAGAAAAATGTGCAGGACAATCATCTCAGTGGACGGGTCAGCTGTATTCAGCTGGACGTCCGGCAGCCTGCACCGAAGTTTTTGGGGAAGTACGACTTGATCGTCTCCAATCCCCCCTATATTACCGCCCGGCAGATGGAGGAGCTGGATATCTCCGTCCGGGATTATGAGCCCCACCTTGCCCTGTACGGCGGCAATGACGGGCTGGATTATTACAGAGCAATTGTGAAAAACTATACGCCGATCCTGCGCGAGGGCGGATTTATCTGCTTTGAGTTTGGCATGGGGCAGGAGGCGTCGGTGTGTCAGATTTTAATGGATCATGGCTACCAGCTGGGCAGACTGGTGCGGGACAGCGGAGAACGCGCCCGCGCGGTGATGGCGCAGAAGCCGGTAGATATCACTGGAAAGGAATGTGCGGAAGATGGCGAAGAAACAAGCGGCGTATGAAGCGGCAGCACCTGCTACCGATAAGAAAAAGGCGCTGGAAACGGCAATGGCACAGATCAAAAAGAACTTTGGCGCGGGCTCCATTATGCGGCTGGGCGATGCAGCCAGCATGAATGTGGAGGTCATCCCCACCGGCTCCCTGACGCTGGATTTGGCGCTGGGCGTTGGCGGTCTGCCCAAGGGAAGAATTGTTGAGATCTATGGACCGGAATCCTCCGGTAAAACCACGCTGGCGCTTCATGTGGTGGCAGAGGCGCAGAAAATGGGCGGCGAAGTGGCATTTGTGGATGCAGAGCATGCACTGGACCCGGAGTATGCCGCAGCCCTGGGCGTTGATATTGAGAACATGCTGGTATCCCAGCCGGACTATGGCGAGCAGGCCCTGGAAATCACCGACGCGCTGGTTCGCTCCGGCGCCATCTCCGTGGTGGTAGTGGATTCCGTGGCAGCCTTGACCCCCCGTGCGGAGATCGAGGGTGAGATGGGCGAGTCTGTGGTGGGTCTTCAGGCGCGGCTTATGTCTCAGGCGCTGCGGAAGCTGGCAGGCTCCATTGCAAAGACCAACTGCCTGGTGATTTTTATCAACCAGATTCGAGATAAGATCGGTGTAATTTACGGCTCCTCCGAGACCACCACCGGCGGTCGTGCGCTGAAATTCTTCTCCTCTGTGCGGCTGGATATTCGCCGGACGGAAAGTCTGAAAAACGGCAGCGAGATTATGGGCAACCATACTCGCGTCA
>CAJKNS010000164.1 GCA_905201305.1 uncultured Eubacteriales bacterium | reverse complement strand
TTTGTGACGCAAAATTCCTCGCCAAATCTCCTTGCCGAATTATGCGGTATTGCCTGTACTTTTTTCGGAGGTATCCATGAAAAAGCGAACCATTCCGACACTGCTTGTGATGGTCCTGGTGCTGGTAAGCTGTCTGCGGCTGCCGGCAGAAGCGGTGGACGGCGGCTATTGGAAACAGAGCATACAGGGGAAGCGCCTGCTGATTTTAGGGGACAGCTATTGTGCCGGCTACGGTCTGGCGCGCAGAGAAGATGCCTGGCCCTATCAAATGGCGGACACCTGGAACCTGACGTATTATGACCATGCCATCAGCGGTTCAACCTTTGCATCCGGACCCCAAAGCAGTGCGCCCATGGTGGAGCGGGTGAAGGAGATCACAAAGGATCGGCTGGACGTTATCATTGTCCAGGGGGCATCCAACGACTGGTCCCACAATATCCCGGTGGGTGAACTGGATTCCAGAGATCCGGAAACGGCAATGGGGGCGTTGAACGTCATTCTCGATACCCTGGAGGAAGCCCATCCGGAGGCAACGCTGATCTGCTTTACTCCCTGGATTTCCAACGGAACAGAGAACACTCTGGGACTGGAGACAACGGCATATCACGACGCGATGCTGTCGCTTTGCGAAAATCGCGGGATTTTGTGCTATGACGCTGCGGACGATCAGGCAAACGGCGTCCATATGGCGTCCCAGGACTTTCGGACGGAATACTGCCTGACGCCGACAGATCGGTGGCATATGAACCCCAAAGGGCAGGCAATGTTTGCGCCGGTGTTTTCGGCGTGGCTTCAGAATACACTCTATGGTTCCGTTACCGCGGCGGACCGTTTTGCAGATTTGATTCCGGCGGAGGAGACGCTGCGGGATGCAGTGGGAACCCTTTATGATAAGAACATTATGTACGGCACTGCAGAAAATCTCTTTTCTCCCACCCGGGCAGCCACCCGGGAGACGCTGGCAGTGACCCTATACCGAATGGCGGGCAGTCCGGAAACGGAGCACTTTTCCGAGGAATCAGCAAATCAGCCGGCAATCGGTTGGGCGGCTGAAAATGGCATCTTGACGGAGGACGAAGGCTTTTACCCAGCGCGAAGTCTAACCCGGCAGGAGCTGGCGACGGCACTGTATGGCTATTACACGAGAATTGCGGGCAAGGAAGCAACGGCATTGGCTGGCGTAGGCGGTTATCCGGATCGGGAGCAGCTGGCAGACGATGCAGCCGTTGCCTTTGGCTGGGCAATGTATCAGGGATTTTTCCAGGTGGAGGACGGTCAGCTTCGTCCGCAGGCGCTGGTGTCCCGGGGGCAATTGGCAGAGGCTTTGGCAAAATTCCTGCAAATCGCGGCATAGTTTACCGAAAATTCATAATACTTTAACGCATAAATGCGTTGCATTATTGAATTAGCTGTGCTATAATCAATCCACAAATGAAAGATAGAAAGGCATGAATACCCATGGATACCCTAAAGAATATGAAATTTCTCCGAAAGATTCCCACGCCGGAGGAGGTGCAGCAGTCCATTCCTCTGTCCAAGGAGGGCACAGCTGCCAAGGCAAAGCGGGATCAGGAAATTGCAGATATTTTCTCCGGCAAGGATGATCGGATCCTCCTGATTATCGGTCCCTGTTCTGCGGACCGGGAGGATGCGGTGCTGGATTATATCCACCGGCTGGTTCCGGTGCAGGAAAAGGTCAAGGACAAGATCCTGATGGTGCCCCGAATTTATACCAACAAGCCCCGTACCACCGGCGACGGCTATAAGGGCATTGCCTCCCAGCCGGACCCCACAGAGCAGCCGGATATGGTCAAGGGGCTGATCTCCATGCGGCATATGCATGTGCGGGCGGTGAATGAAACCGGCTTTACCTGTGCCGACGAGATGCTGTATCCCGGCAACGACGGCTACCTGGCAGATGTGCTGAGCTATGTGGCAGTGGGCGCCCGTTCCGTGGAGAACCAGCAGCACCGTCTGGTGGCAAGCGGGCTGGCGGTGCCGGTGGGCATGAAGAACCCCACCTCCGGCGACCTGAGCGTCATGCTGAACTCCATTACCGCGGCGCAGCATCCCCATGTGCTGTCCTATTGCAGCTGGGAGGTGGAAACCCAGGGCAATCCCCTTGCCCATGCCATCCTGCGCGGCTATGTGGACAATACCGGACGCACCCGTCCCAACTACCACTATGAGGACCTGATGGGGCTCTACGAGCAGTATCAGGCAAAGAACCTCCAGAACATGGCGGTGATTGTGGACACCAACCACGCCAACTCCGGGAAAAACCATCTCCAGCAGCCCCGAATTGTCAACGAGGTCATGCATGCCTGCCGCCATTCCAGTGAAATCCGCAGCATGGTCAAGGGCTTCATGGTGGAGAGCTATCTGGAGGACGGCAGCCAGAAGGTGGGCGAGGGCGTTTATGGAAAGTCCATCACCGATCCCTGCCTGGGCTGGGAAAAGACCGAACAGATGATTTTCGAGCTGGCAGATCAGCTGTAAAAAGAATTGGAACATTCCGCCGGGAATGCTTGCATGTTCCGGTCCTGTGCGATATAATGAGAATATCCTAAAGGGAAGGCTGTGATCCCATGAAACAATATCCTATGATCACCATCAGCCGTCAGTACGGTACCGACGGACACCAGATTGCCAAGTTCCTTGCAGAAAAGCTGGGAATCCCCTTTTATGACAAGGACCTGATTACCATTGCGTCTCAGGAAACCCGGTTTGCGGAAAAAGCCTTTGATGAGGCGGAAAGAACCGCAACAACGTCCCTGGGCTACATCCTCAGCAACCGCAGCAACCGCAGTCTCTATGGCATGCCCCTGAACGACCAGATGTTTATGGTGCAGTCCGGCATCATCCGCACCATTGCGGATAAGGGACCGGCTGTGATTGTCGGGCGTTGTGCCGACTATGTCCTCTCCGGCTATAAGCCCACCATCGATATTTTCCTCCAGGCCAGCACCGAGGCGCGGACGAAAACAGTCATGGAGCGGGAAAATGTGTCGAAGAAGGAAGCACAGACGCGGATTGCCCGGCTGGATAAGTCCCGTGCCACCTATTATAACTACTACACTGACCGGAAGTGGAGTGACCTCAACAACTATGACATTGCGTTGAACGTCAGCCACTTAACCGCCGAAGAGGCAGCCGGACTGCTGGCAACCTTCATTAACCAGGTGGTGGAGAAAACCAGCCTGGTGGAGGAAGAGGCACGGGAAGAGCGGAAATAATATACATCCTCAGGAGCCGCTGCATGGTTTGGTGCAGCGGCTCTTTTTTGAATTCCGGGGCACGGGAACGGTTGCATTTTGCGAAAAAATCATGTATACTTAAACAACATAGCGCATTACATCTATAAAGTGCTGAATCGTGCCGGAAAGGACGGGACTGAGTTTGAAAGAATTATACATTGGCAATGCCGCGGTAAGCCGGGGGCTCTATGAGGCGGGATGCAGCCTGATCTCCAGCTATCCGGGTACGCCATCTACGGAAATCACCGAGGAAGCGGCAAAATATCCTGAAATCTATGCGGAATGGGCGCCCAATGAGAAGGTAGCCCTGGAAACTGCATTTGGCGCGTCACTGGCGGGGGTTCGCAGCTGCTGTGCCATGAAGCATGTGGGACTGAATGTGGCGGCAGACCCGCTGTTTACCTTGTCCTATACCGGCGTCAACGGCGGCATTGTGATCTGTGTGGCAGACGATCCGGGCATGCATTCCTCCCAGAATGAGCAGGATTCCCGGCACTATGCCATTGCTGCCAAGGTGCCTATGCTGGAGCCGTCGGACTCTGCGGAGGCAAAGGCATTTGCAAAGGCGGCGTTTACGCTGTCAGAGGAATACGATACCCCGGTGATTCTGCGGATGTGCACCCGGATTTCCCATTCCCAGAGCATTATTGAGCTGGAGGACCGGGTGGTTCCGCCCAGAAAGCCTTATGAGAAGAACGTCGCCAAGTATGTGATGATGCCCGCTTATGCCATTGCGCGGCATCCCAAGGTGGAAGCCCGGACGGAAGCGCTGCAGCGTTTGGCGGAGAACTGTCCCTATAACCGGGTGGAGATGGGCGGCACTCAGCTGGGCATTATCACCTCCGGCACCTGCTATCAGTATGTAAAAGAGGTGTTTGGCGACAGCGTCAGCGTATTGAAACTGGGCATGCTGAACCCTCTGCCGGTGGATTTGATCCGGAATTTTGCGGCAAAGGTAGACCGCCTGGTGGTGGTGGAAGAGCTGGACGGCGTCATTGAACGCCACTGTAAGACGCTGGGACTCCAGGTGGAGGGCAAAAATCTGTTCCCACCCCTGGGGGAATTCTCTCAGAAAACCGTCGCAAAAGCCTTTGGACTGCCGGAGAAGCCGGTGCTGTCCATTGCCGCAGCCATTCCTGCCCGTCCGCCGATGATGTGCGCCGGATGTCCGCACCGGGGGATGTATTATACCCTGGCAAAGAACAAGTGCACGGTCATTGGCGATATCGGCTGCTATACCTTGGGCGCACAGGCGCCGCTGAGTTCTGTGGATTCCACCCTCTGTATGGGTGCTTCGGTGTCGGGACTTCATGGCTTTAACAAGGCGATGGGCAAAGAGGGAGAGCAGCATACGGTGGGCGTCATTGGCGACTCCACGTTTATTCATTCCGGCGTCACGGGGCTCATTAACATTGCCTATAACGGCTCCAACTCCACGGTGATTATTCTGGATAACTCCATCACCGGCATGACCGGTCATCAGCAGAATCCCACCACCGGCTACAACATCAAGGGCGATCCTGCCGGGAAAATCGACTTGGAGAGCCTGTGCCGGTCCATTGGCATCCAGCGGGTTCGGGTGGTGGATCCTTACGATCTTGCCCAGTGTGATGCGGTACTGAAGGAAGAATTGGCAGCGCCGGAGCCTTCGGTGATTATTTCCCGGCGTCCCTGCGTGCTGCTGAAATATGTGAAAACCAAGCCAGCGCTGCATGTGGACGAGGACAAATGCCGGGGCTGCAAAAAGTGTATGGGCTTTGGCTGTCCTGCCATTGCCATGCATGGAAAAAAGGCAGCAGTGGATCCGACGTTGTGCGTTGGCTGCGGCGTATGTCAGCAGATTTGCCCCTTTGACGCATTCGGGGAGGTGTGATTATGGAGACGAAAAGCATTATGATCGTAGGCGTAGGCGGTCAGGGCAGCCTGCTTGCCAGTAAGCTGCTGGGACGGCTGCTGGTGGACGCGGACTATGACGTCAAGGTGTCCGAGGTCCACGGAATGAGCCAGCGCGGCGGCAGCGTGGTAACCTATGTGCGCTTCGGCGACAAGGTGTATTCGCCCATCATCGACACCGGCGAGGCGGATCTGATTGTGTCCTTTGAGAAAATTGAGGCGGCGCGGTGGCTGGCAAACCTGAAGCCCCAGGGGGTAATTGTGGTGAATACCCAGCAGGTGGACCCCATGCCGGTGATTATTGGCGCGGCGGAATACCCCTCCGGCGTACTGCCGGAGATGGAAGCAGCCGGGGCGAGAATTGATGCGGTGGATGCGCTGACGCTGGCAGAACAGGCTGGCTCAGCGAAAGCGGCAAATATTGTGCTGATGGGTCGGGTGGCAAAGTATTTTGACATTCCCTATGACAAGTGGATTGCCGCCATCGAAAAGACGGTAGCGCCGAAATTTGTGGAGCTGAACAAACGGGCGTTTGAATTGGGCTATCATGCATAAGACAACACCGCACAATTGCGTCTGCGGGTTTTGACGGTCCTTTTCCCTCACAAATCC